>NZ_JBDJMM010000006.1:0-200610 GCF_039673865.1 Pseudomonas sp. TWI628
TTAAAGAGCGTTTGGTTAAGAGCTTTTCGTCTCAACCGAGGCGCGCATTCTACGCTTTCCTCAGGGTCTGTCAAGCGTTTATTTTGAAGTTTTTTGCGAGAAACTCGTTTAGCTTCAAACACTTGACTCGCTGCGATCTCTCGTAGCGGGAGGCGAATAATACAGCGTTTAAAACCGCTGTCAACCTTCATCTCGACCGCTATCGATCATTTGATCGAAGCCCTTTCAGCTATCTCTTAACAACCTAACCCATTGAATTTCAAGGAGTTTGTCGTTCCGATGTCGCTGGAAGTGGGGCGCATTATAAGGGGATTCGAAAGGCCGTCAACCTTTAATTTCAATAAATTGAAATATAAGAGGAAAAGACCGCGTGAGGGCCACCAGGTGCTCGCCAGCCCCCAACCCTCAAACCGCCCTCCCCTGCCTCCGAGCAAGCCTCGGAAGCACCCGCGAAACCACAGGAACCCGCATCAACATGAGCACAGCACCAACGCATGCATAAACAGCCCACTCCCTCAGATCCGAGCGAACGATCCACAGGAAGTGCAGCAGCCCCAGACCAAGCACCCCATAAACCAGCCTGTGCAGCTTCTTCCACCGCGCGCCCAGTCGCCGCTGGCTATATCGATTCGAGGTAACCGCCAGCACCAGCAACCCGAGAAAGCCGAGCGCACCGACAATAATGTAAGGCCGCTTGCGCAGCTCAACTGCCAACTGCCCCCAATCCAACCCAAGGATAAAGAACAGGTAGGCCAGGATGTGCAGCACGATATAGGCAAACACCCACAACCCCAGCTGTCGCCGCACCACGATCCAGCCCGACCACCCCGTGGCTTTCTGCAGTGGCGTCATGCTCAAGGTAACCAGCAGGAAGGTCAGCGCCCCAAGCCCAAGGCGGTCCATCATGATCTTCCCGGGGTCCGGCCCCAGCAGGCTCATTGCGGCCTCATACAACCACCACACGGGGAAGAAACAGCCCACGACAAAGATGCCCAGACGCAACCAGGGATAGCGCATCAATAGTTCTTCCGCAGATCGAGACCGGTATACAGCGACGCCACTTCATCGGCGTAGCCATTGAACATCTGTGTCTGCCGCACATTGGGGCTGAACAGCCCGCTGGGCAAGCGCCGCTCGCGCGCCTGAGTCCAGCGCGGATGGTCAACGGTCGGATTCACATTGGCATAGAAGCCATACTCATCAGGTGCCAGCCCCTGCCAGGTAGTCTCCGGCTGCTCGGCCACCAGGCTGATTCGCACGATAGACTTGATACTCTTGAAGCCGTACTTCCAAGGCACCACCAGACGCAACGGTGCACCATTCTGGTTAGGCAGCTCCCGGCCATACATCCCTACGGCCAGAATTGCCAGCGGATGCATCGCCTCATCCAGGCGCAAGCCTTCTCTATATGGCCAGTCGATCAAGGCAAAGCCTGAACGCTGCCCGGGCATATGCTGCGGATCGTTCAGCGTCTCGAAACGGACATAGCGTGCCCTCGACGTCGGCTCGACCTGTTTGAGCACCTGCGCCAAGGGAAAACCCAGCCAGGGAATGACCATCGACCACGCCTCGACACAGCGCAGCCGGTAGATGCGTTCTTCAAGTTGATAGGGTTTGACGAAGTCTTCCAGTGCATAACGCCCTGGCTTGCCCACCTCGCCATCCACCACGACCGACCAAGGCTCGGTTTTCAAGCTGCCGCCATTGGCGGCCGGGTCGCCCTTGTCGGGCCCGAACTCGTAGAAGTTGTTGTAGTGGGTGGCATCCTTGAACGGTGTGATCGCCTCGTCCTTGACCGTCACCGCCTGCCAGCGAGCGGCAGCGAGCTTGTCAGTGAACCAGCCTGGCGCAGCGCCGGGCGCCACATCGGCATAGCGCGACACATCAGCCGCGCTCGCCCCGCCGGGCAACGCGCCCAGGGCCAGACCGGCCAGCGAGCCACCGAGCAAAGTACGACGGGAAAGGTAGATACCTTCGGGGGTGATCTCCGCTGCCTTGCAGTCGGAAGACCTGGGAAGCTTGAAGAGCATGGTCGGCTCCATAGCACTGGATATCGGATGTACCAGTAAGACTATGGAGCCGGAGGGTTATTCCAGCATTAAATCATTATCACGCTTTGCGCCGACGACCGCGCAGCAGGAACTGGATCGGCCCCGATGCCGCATAGGCGAGGAATATCAGCAGCAGGATGCGCGGTGGGTCGCTGAACACCACGGCAAACACCAGCACCACCGCGAGGATTGCCACGAACGGCACGCGCCCCTTGAGGTCCAGCTCCTTGAAGCTGTTGTACTTGATGTTGCTGACCATCAGCATGCCGGCAGCGGCAACCAGCAGTGCCACCAGGAACGACAGCTTCGAACCCTGGATGCCGTAGTCGCTGAATGCCCAGACGGTCCCGGCGACCACACCGGCGGCGGCCGGGCTGGCCAGGCCAATGAAGTAGCGCTTGTCGGCAGTGCCGACCTGGGTATTGAACCGCGCCAGACGCAACGCAGCACCCGCTACATAGATGAAAGCGACCATCCAGCCGACCTTGCCCATGTCACCCAGCGCCCAGCCGAAGGCCAGCAAGGCCGGGGCCACGCCAAAGGCGACCATGTCCGACAGCGAGTCGTACTCGGCACCGAAGGCGCTCTGGGTATTGGTCATGCGCGCCACACGGCCGTCGAGGCCGTCGAGCACCATGGCCACGAAGATCGCAATGGCGGCGAAGGCGAAATACTTGCTCGCCTCGCGCGGGTCGCCAGCGCTCTGCGCACTCATGGAGCTGATGATGGAATAGAAACCGGCAAACAGGTTGGCGGTGGTGAACAGGTTAGGCAGCAGATAGATGCCGCGATGACGCACCTTGCGCCCTTCGGCGTCATGCCCTTCTTCAACGTGCTCATCGACAGGTAGCAGGCTTTCGGCGTCGGAGGGCTTGTTCGGCTCTTCGGGACGTTCGCTCATGGAGGGTACCTTGCAACGGGATGGAAAATGTTCGACACGGGCCCGCGAAACAGGTTCTGACGGCGAGCCACTGGTCTGCTTTATACCAGAAGCTGACTGCCAGAACGAAAAAACGCGGCCGAAGCCGCGTTTTTCATCTTTCGATAAGACTTAGTTCTTGGTCTTGTCGACGATTTTGTTAGCCGAAATCCAAGGCATCATCGAACGCAGCTGCTCGCCGATGATTTCGATGCCGTGAGCGGCGTTGTTGCGGCGCTTGGCGGTCATCGATGGGTAGTTGGTAGCACCTTCGGAGATGAACATCTTCGCGTACTCGCCGTCCTGGATGCGCTTCAGAGCGTTGCGCATGGCCTTGCGGGATTCTTCGTTGATGACTTCCGGACCGGTGACGTACTCACCGTACTCGGCGTTGTTGGAGATCGAGTAGTTCATGTTGGCGATGCCGCCTTCGTACATGAGGTCAACGATCAGCTTCAGCTCGTGCAGGCATTCGAAGTAGGCCATTTCTGGCGCGTAGCCAGCTTCGACCAGGGTTTCGAAACCGGCTTTGACCAGCTCGACGGTACCGCCGCACAGAACAGCCTGCTCACCGAACAGGTCGGTTTCGGTCTCGTCCTTGAAGGTGGTTTCGATGATGCCGGTACGGCCGCCGCCTACGCCCGAAGCGTAAGACAGAGCGACGTTCTTGGCGTTGCCGGAAGCGTCCTGGTAGATGGCGATCAGGTCAGGGATGCCACCGCCTTTGACGAACTCGGAGCGAACGGTGTGGCCCGGGGCCTTCGGCGCGATCATGATCACGTCGAGGTCGGCACGCGGAACAACCTGGTTGTAATGAATCGAGAAGCCGTGGGAGAAGGCCAGGGTAGCGCCCTTCTTGATGTTCGGCTCGATTTCGTTCTTGTACAGAGCGCCCTGGAACTCGTCCGGGGTCAGGATCATGACCAGGTCGGCAGCAGCGACGGCGGTAGCCACGTCGGCAACTTTCAGGCCGTGGGCTTCAGCCTTGGCAACGGTTGCCGAACCTTTACGCAGACCGACGGTAACGTCTACACCGGAGTCCTTCAGGTTGCACGCTTGAGCGTGGCCCTGGGAACCGTAACCGATGATGGCGACTTTCTTACCTTGGATGATGGAAAGGTCGCAGTCTTTATCGTAGAAAACTTTCATGAAAATACCCCTGGTTATATCTCGGCCCCCTGCGGAGCCATCGCTAATTTTTGAATTTAGATGCTGAGCACTTTGTCGCCACGGGCAATGCCGGTAACGCCGCTGCGCACGGTTTCGAGAATCGATGCGGTGCCGATCGCCTGGATGAAGCTGTCCAGTTTGTCGCTGGTGCCGCTCAGCTGCACGGTGTACACGCTGGCGGTCACATCGACGATCTGGCCACGGAAGATATCCGTGGTGCGCTTGATCTCGGCGCGCTGGGCACCGGTGGCCTTGACCTTGACCAGCATCAGTTCACGCTCGATGTGAGCGCTTTCCGACAGGTCGACAAGCTTTACCACTTCGACCAGTTTGTTCAGGTTCTTGGTGATCTGTTCGATCACTTCGTCATGGCCAACGGTGGTCAGCGTCAGACGCGACAGGGTCGGGTCTTCGGTCGGCGCCACGGTCAGGCTTTCAATGTTGTAGTTGCGCTGGGAGAACAGGCCGACCACACGGGACAGAGCACCGGGTTCGTTTTCCAGCAGCAGGGAAATGATGTGCCGCATATCAGGTACGCTCCGTCTTGCTCAGCCACATATCACGCATCGAGCCATCCTTGATCTGCATCGGATAGACGTGCTCGCTGCGGTCGACCGCGATGTCGATGAACACCAGGCGGTCCTTCATCGCAAACGCTTCTTCCAGCTTCGGCTTGAGATCCTTCAGGCTGGTGATGCGGATACCGACATGGCCATAGGCCTCGGCCAGCTTGATGAAATCAGGCAGCGACTCGACGTACGAGTGCGAGTGACGACCGTTGTAGGCCATGTCCTGCCATTGGCGGACCATACCCAACACACCGTTGTTCAGGTTGACGATCTTCACCGGCAGGCCGTACTGCATGCAGGTGGACAGCTCTTGGATGTTCATCTGGATGCTGCCTTCGCCGGTCACACAGGCAACGTCCTGGTCCGGGAAGTTGAGCTTGACGCCCATCGCCGCCGGGAAGCCGAAGCCCATGGTGCCCAGGCCACCGGAGTTGATCCAGCGGTTTGGCTTGTTGAAGCGGTAGTACTGCGCCGCGAACATCTGGTGCTGGCCAACGTCGGAGGTGACGAAGGCATCGCCATGGGTCACTTCGCACAGGGTCTCGATGACTTTTTGCGGCTTGATGACGTTGCCGTCGCCCTTGTCGTAAGGGAACAGTTCGCCATTGCCACGCCACTCGTCGATCTGCTTCCACCAGGCATCCAGCGCCACCTTGTCAGGCTGCTCGCCGATTTCCTTGAGGATGCCGAGCATTTCGCTGAGCACGCTGTCGACCGGGCCGACGATCGGCACGTCGGCCTTGATCATCTTGGAGATCGACGCCGGGTCGATGTCGACATGGATGATCTTGGCGTTCGGGCAGAACTTGGCCGGGCCATTGACCACGCGGTCGTCGAAACGCGCGCCGACAGCGAAGATCACGTCGGCATTGTGCATGGCCATGTTGGCGGTGTAGCTGCCGTGCATGCCGAGCATGCCGAGGAACTGACGGTCGGTACCCGGGAAGCCACCCAGCCCCATCAGGGTGTTGGTGACTGGCAGGTTCAGCGACTTGGCGATTTCGGTCAGGGCTTCGGAGCCACCACCGAGGATCACGCCGCCACCGGCGTAGACGATCGGACGCTTGGCGGCCAGGAGCATCTCGGCAGCCTTGCGGATCTGGCCGGAGTGACCGCGCACAGCCGGGCTGTACGAGCGCAGCTTGACCTTCTTCGGATAGACGTACTCGAACTTCTCGGCCGGATTGGTCATATCTTTTGGAATGTCGACCACGACCGGGCCTGGGCGACCGGATTGCGCCAGGTAGAAGGCTTTCTTGAGTACTTCAGGGATCTCGGTCGGGTTCTTGATCATGAAGCTGTGCTTCACGATCGGCCGCGAGATACCAATCATGTCGGTTTCCTGGAAGGCATCGGTACCTACCATGGTGCTAGGCACCTGGCCGGACAGGATGACCATCGGAATCGAATCCATGTAGGCGGTGGCAATGCCGGTAATGGCATTGGTCGCGCCTGGGCCGGAGGTTACCAGCACCACACCGGCCTTGCCGGTGGCGCGGGCGTAGCCGTCCGCCATATGGGTTGCCGCCTGCTCGTGACGAACCAGGATGTGTTCCACTTCCGGTTCTTTGAACAGTGCGTCGTAAACATGAAGGAGAGCACCACCAGGGTACCCGTAGATGTGCTTAACGCCTTCGTCACGCAAGAAGCGGACGACCATTTCAGCGCCAGATAAAAGCTCCACGTTGTTCACCTCTAAAACGCCAGAATACCGCCCTCACTGGGCGGGTCTTAATAGGTTTACTGCCAAGCAGAGCATGAGCGAACGTTCAGCACTGACTGAGCAAGTATTGGGAGCACCCCAGAGTGTTGCGGGGTTTTCCCACCCAGCGCGAGGTAACGCGTTGCGGGGTGTAACAGGCGGCGCGGGTATGCGCCTCATGATCTGCTTAGCGGGTCTGCTTCTGGCAGTCCCTCTACAGCGGAATCTGGATTCTTGTGATTTGGCGCCTACAAGTCAAGAAAAATTATTGCCAATTTTTCCCCAAGATGAATTCCTGCCACCACTAAAAACCGAGTCAGCAGCAGAATAAATAAGATTTCCATAAAAAAGGGCCACAATCTGCGGCCCTTGAAGGAAAAACTGAAGAAATCAGGCGGAAGGAGCGATCAATTGATCGAATGCTGCCAACAGCCGGCGCAGCTCGCGACTTTCTTCCGGACGATCGGTGAACACGGTTTCCGCCATCACCAGGATGCTTGAGGCATTGGGCAGCGGGTGGCCGAGCTCGATGATGATCTTCATGCGCGGCAGGAAGATCCACTGCAACCACTGCTCGAAGCTGAGCGTGTCGACCGCGAACGGCACGGTACTGGCCAGCGCTTCGTCACTGGGCGGCGCGTCATCCCACCAACCCTGCACCTGCAGCTCACGCTCGATGAGCAGCAGGTGGTCGGCGATATCGAGAATGCGTTGCTCGACCATCACGAGTTGACCCGCGCTTTCTGCCGCGCCAGGGCGGCACCGGCGCTGTCACCTTGCTTCTCACGGGCCTGGGCGATGGTGTTCCACAGCTCGGCCTGCAGGTCGGGGCGACCATTGGCGTAGGTCAGCGCACGGCGGGCCAGTTGCTCGGCCTGTGGTGCGTCGCCTTGCGACAGGCGTACCTGCGCCAGGCGGAACAGTACCTGCGGCTCGCGCGGGGCGATGCGCTGGGCACGCTCCAGGCTCGACGCGGCACCATTGTAGTCACCGCTGCCCTGCTGCGACTGGGCAGTGGTCAGCAAAGCCAGTACCGGGCCGTCGAGCTGTTCATCGGCCGAGAGGCCACCGGAAGCCGCGTTGCTACGCGGAATGCCGGTCGGTGCGCTGGCAGCGACCGGCGCGTTGCTCATCGAGGCAATGTCGAACGGTTCGTCGGCGATCGGATTGGGATTGGTGGTCATCGGTGCCGAAGTGACCGGGCCCGACGTGACAGGGCCTGGCGTGATCGGGCCGGTACTGATCGGCGCCGCGCCATTGCCCGCCGGGAAGGTCTGGATGCCAGCGGCACCCGCACCTTGCGGAATCATCACGGTCACACCCGAGTCCTCGGGCAGCGACTGTGCCTGCGCGGTGCCGTTGCTCATGCCCGCAGCCGAACGGTGGGCCTGGACGCGCTCACTATTGGACACCCGGGTGCTCGAGTCCACTACCGGAATGTTGCCTCGCGGCACGCTGGAACAACCCTGGAGCACCACCAGCGCCGTCACGGCAGGAAACAGCCACTTATTCAATTCACACCTCATCAATGCTGCATTGGGCTCAGTTCATCCAGCCCTTGACCCAGTCCATGACCGACTCTACGGGATTCTGCTCGCCGCCACAGGTTGCGCCGGCGGGCGGTTCACTGCCGCGAATATACGGCATCTGCACGGCTCCCGGACAGCTTCTGTCGGAGCCATGGCCGCTGTACGGATCAATCCACGCCTGCACCACGTTGTCGGGCTGCGGCATGTCCAACGGCAGCGGGTCGGCCTTCTTCATGAAGCTGGTCCAGACCTGCAGGGCGCCGGTGGCACCGGTAAATGGCGTCTTGCCGTTGTCGTCACGGCCCATCCACACCACCGCCAGCAGGTCCTGGCTGAAGCCGGAGAACCAGCTGTCGCGTGAATCGTTACTGGTGCCGGTCTTGCCCGCCAGGGTCAGCGAGCTTGGCAGCACGTTGTAGACCGAGCGGCCGGTACCCTCGCGCATCACCCGCTGCATGGCGTTCTGCACCAGGTAGATGGAACCCGGGTCGAAGGTCTGCTGGATCTGGAACGGGTAGCGCTTGAGCGGCTCGCCTTCGGCGGTGAGCACGCTGCGGATGCCGCGCATCGGCGTGTTGAAGCCACCGTTGGCGATGGTCTGGTACATGGTCGCGACCTGCATTGGCGACATGCCGCCAGCGCCCAGCAGCATCGCCGGGAAGGCTGGCCAGTCGACGTTGACGCCGAGGCGGCCAATGGTCTTGATCACATTCGGCACACCCACTTCCAGGCCGAGCTTGGCGGTCGACAGGTTCAGCGAGTTGGCCAGGCCCTGATACAGGTAGATCGTACCGTGCGAACGCCGGTCATAGTTTTGCGGGCGCCATACCTGGCCGTCGGCACCCTTGACCGAGAACGGTTCGTCCTGCACCCAGGTGGTCAGGGTGTACTTGCTTGGCTGCTCCAGCGCGGTCAGGTAGACCGCCGGCTTGACCAGCGAGCCGATCGGCCGCACGGCGTCGATGGCACGGTTGAAACCGGCAAAGCCGGACTGGCGGCTGCCGATCAGTGCCTGCACTTCGCCGGTTTCCGGGTTGGTCACGACCATCGCCGATTCCACCTCGTCGGCACCTTTGCGCCCGGCCAGGCGCTTGAAGGTTTCGGCCATGGAGGTTTCGGCCTTCATCTGCAGGATCGGGTCGAAGCTGGTGAAGATGCGCAGGCCTTCTTCGGTCAAGTCTTCGTCGCGGTAGTCCTGGCGCAGCTGGCGCTTGACCAGGTCAAGGAACGCCGGGAACGAACTGTCGGCAAGGCTGCCGCGCTTGGTCACGCCCAGCGGCATCTTCTTCGCCGCATCGACTTCCGCCTGGCTGGCCACGCCCTGCTCGGCCACCAGGTCGAGGACCAGGTTACGCCGCGCCAGCGCACGGTCAGGGTAACGCCGCGGGTTGTAGTAGGACGGCCCCTTGACCATGCCTACCAGCAAGGCGATCTGGTGCAGTTTCAGCTCCGAAAGCGGCTGGCTGAAGAAGAACTGGCTGGCCAGGCCGAAGCCATGCACCGCGCGCTGGCCATCCTGGCCGACGAACACTTCGTTGAGGTAGGCCTCGAGGATTTCGCGCTTGTCGTAGTGCATCTCCAGCAGCACGGCCATCATCGCTTCAGTCAGCTTGCGGCTGAGGCTACGTTCGCTGGTCAGGTAGAAGTTCTTCACCAACTGCTGGGTCAGGGTACTGCCGCCCTGGCGCATCGAGCCGGCCGAGGTGTTGACCCACATGGCCCGGGCGATGGACTTGGGCGACACGCCGAAGTGGCTGTAGAAGTCCCGGTCCTCGGTGGCTACCAGGGTTTCGAGCAGGTATGGCGGCACCTGGTCGATCTTGATCAGGATGCGGTCTTCGAGGTTTTTCGGGTAGATACCGCCGATCATCAGCGGTTCCAGGCGCACCACGTCAAGCTTCTTGCCATTGGCACCGGCAAGGTCTGCCACGTAGTCGCCGGAGAAGCGCACACGCACGAACTGCGCAGGCTCCATGCCCTCGTAGAACTGGAAGCCACGGGTATTGAGGTCGACGGTATTGCCGTTGATCGCCGCCGCACCCGGGCCGTTGGCTGCGCTTTCACGCCGGTAGCCGAGGGCATCGAGCTCGGTGAGGAAGTCGTTCTTGCTCAGTTTCTGGCCGCTGAACAGCTCCAGCGGCCGGGCATACACCTTGGCCGGGATGGTCCAGCGCTTGCCGGAGAACTTCTCCTGAACGATGGCATCAAGGTAAACCGCGAAGCCGGCGACGATCACCAGGCCGACCAGGCTGAGCTTCAAGGCCCAGCCCAGCCAGGCGCGCGAGCGGCCGGTCGGGCGTTTCTGAGGGGTACGGGGATTTCGGGTTCGAGTCATGGCGGCGGATTATACGCACTTTATAAAGGGTAGGCAGGCGCCCTCTGGCGGTAGGCAGGGACGGCACCATTGACCATAATGGCGCTTTCGAATTCCCTGACGCCGGAAGGATTTCCCGTGAGCCAAGCCTTGATCAACGCGTTGCAGAACCCTGCCCTGTTCCCTCACCCCGTGGACGGGTTCCAACTCATCGAGACGCACATCTCATGGGTCCTGCTCACTGGCGAGTACGCCTACAAGATCAAGAAGCCGATGAACTTCGGCTTCCTCGACTTCACCAGCCTGGGCCAGCGCCAGCATTTCTGTAACGAAGAACTGCGCCTGAACCAGCGCCTGACCGAAGGCCTGTACCTTGAAGTCCTGCCGATCACCGGCAGTGCCGAAGCACCACAGATCGGTGGTGACGGCGAAGCGATCGAATATGTGCTGAAGATGCGCCAGTTCCCTCAGGGCCAGATGCTCAACACCCTGCAGGCCAATGGCGAGCTGAACACCGGCCACATCGACCAGATGGCCCGGCAGATTGCCGAGTTCCATCTGCAAGCGCCGAAAGTGTCGCCGGAGCATCCGCTGGGCACCCCGGAGAGCGTGATGGCTCCGGTCGAACAGAACTTCGAGCAGATCCGCCCGTTCCTCAGCGAAAAAGCCGACCTGCAGCAACTGGACAACCTGCAGGCCTGGGCGCGCAGCAGCTTCGAGCGCCTGCATGGCCTGCTGCAGGCGCGCAAGGCCAATGGTTTCATCCGCGAATGCCACGGTGACATTCACCTGGGCAACGCCACCCTGATCGACGGCAAGGTGGTGATCTTCGACTGCATCGAGTTCAACGAGCCGTTCCGCCTGACCGACGTCTACGCCGACGTCGGCTTCCTGGCCATGGACCTGGAAGACCGTGGCCTCAAGTGCCTGGCCCGTCGCTTCATCAGCCAGTACCTGGAGCTCACCGGCGACTACGCAGGCCTGGAACTGCTGAACTTCTACAAGGCCTACCGCGCACTGGTACGGGCCAAGGTCGCCCTGTTCAGCCTGTCGGCCGATGCCGATGCCGTGCAGCGCGCCACCACCCTGCGCACCTACCGCAACTACGCCAACCTGGCGGAAAGCTACAGCGCCATCCCTTCCCGCCTGCTGGCCATTACCCACGGCGTTTCGGCAGTGGGCAAAAGCCACGTGGCCATGCGCCTGGTCGAAGCGCTGGGCGCGGTTCGCGTGCGCTCGGATGTAGAACGCAAGCGCCTGTTCGGTGAACAGACGCAACAGAATGCGGGTCAGCTCGCTGCCGGCATCTATGACCAGGACGCCAGCGTGGCGACCTATCAGCGCCTGCATGAGCTGGCAGCGACGATCTTGCGCGCCGGCTTCCCGGTGGTGCTCGATGCCACCTACCTCAAGGCTGAGCAGCGCCATGCCGCCGCAGCCGTGGCCAGCGAGACTGGCGTGCCGTTCCTGATCCTCGACTGCCATGCCCCGGAAGCGGTAATCGCCAGCTGGCTGGAGCAGCGCCAGGCCGAGAACAGCGACCCCTCGGATGCCACACTGGAGGTGGTCAAGGCCCAGCAGGCCAGCCGTGAACCACTGGATGCCCAGGAGCGGGTACACAGCACCCGCATCGATACCCAGGAAGCCAGCGGCATGGACCAGGTGATCGAGCAGATTCGCCAGCGTCTGCCTGGCCTGTAAGTTCACCGTTTCCTGTTGTCAGCCTCTTCGCGGGCACGCCCGCGAAGAGGCCGGTACAGGCCGCCACTGTCAGCTCGTCGTCCCCGATGGCAAAAGGCCGCGCATTTCCCAACCCCCGCTACACTCCTCTCTGACCTGCTCGCGATTTATCCCCTAGACCCGTTCAGCCATCGCAAGGAGGCTCGATGAACGATGAATTGCAGCACCTGAAGAATCTTGGCAAGACCTCTGCACAGTGGTTGCACGCGGCCGGCATCCACAGTGCATCGGACTTGCGCCGGCTGGGCGCGGTGGGTGCCTACCAAGCGGTGAAAACACGAGGTTTCCGGGCGTCGAAGGTGCTGTTGTACGCCATTGAAGGTGCATTGCTGGACATGCACTGGAACGATTTGCCAGCCGAACGCAAGGAAGCGCTCAATCAACAACTCGATGCGAAATGCCCTGTACCCAAAAAAAACTGAAATAAGCGCACGAAGGGGATTGACGCCGTAATGAGAATCGTTATGATTACAACAACTGGTCGCGAGACTGGTTGGATAAGCTAAGAGCCCCTGGTTCGGACTCTCAGATTATCTCCTCATCAGGCTAATCACGGTTATTGACCCGGCATTTTGCCGGGTCTTTTTTTGCCCGCAGGTTTACCCCGCCAGATGCGTGAGCGCTATTGGCGCAACTGGGCACAGTAATCCTGCTCCGGCATCGCCGCGGTGTACCAGACATAGTCGGCCATCCCGGTCTCGACCTGCTCGCCCACCTCGGCCAGTAGCACCACCTTGCTCTCGCCTGTCGCGCCCAGATCGGCGAGGTGCAAAGGCACCCCCAAGTCTTTGCGCACATGGTACGCACCAGCAAGCAGCAATGCCGGCTGCGGCGCCGCCAGCAGCCGTTCGGCAATACGCCGATCCCGTTGTTGTTGCACGGCCAGCATCGCTGGCAGCTGGCTTTCCGGCAGCAGGCCACAATGCCCCTGCTTTACCTGCTCGAGCAGTGCCGCCTTCACCGCTGGCGCATTGGACCGGGTTCCCGACAGCGCCGTCGGGTGCCGATAGGCCTGGCGCATTTCGCTGGGTGACAGGTTGGCCGCCAGCAGCGGCACAGGGTATTGCAAGGCCTCTCGCACGATAGGGCCGTAAAGCTGCCAGTCCCAGCCGTCTTCCCAGGCCAGGGCCTTGGGCAGGTCCTGTGGCAAATGCGCCTGGCCCGCGAGTGCATCGACGCGGGCCTGCTGCTCGGGTTGCAACATTTCCAGCAGCAGGCTGCCCTGCGCCCGGCGTTGCTGCAACGCACGCAGCAACCACAGCTGCAAGGCGTGATGATCCGGGTTGTCATGCTTCTCGCCGACCAACACCCGCGGCGCAGCGGCCAGGGCCTCGATCAGCTGCTCAGGGCTGATCACCTGCCCGCTGGCCAGATCGTGAATCTGCCCCAGTTCGGCGTTATCCCGCCCTTCGCTGCTCTGCCAGGCCGGCAGAGGCGGCAGGCTGGCCTGGCAGCCCCCCAACGCCAGCGCCAGGCACAGTAATGATCCGCACAGCAAAGGGTGACCCATGGGCAGTGCCTCCTAACGGGTAATGATCAACGGGTGGCCCCGTTCCGGGTGCGCCTGCACCAGCACTTCGATCCCGAACACGGCCTTGAGTGAGGCAGGCGTCAGTACCTCCGGTGGTGCGGCCAGGGCATGGCAACGCCCGCTTTCGAGGAGCAGGATGCGATCACAGTAGCGCGCTGCCAGGTTCAGGTCATGCAGGATCACCAGTACCGCTGCACCCCGGTCGGCGAAGCTGCGCACAGCCTCCAGCGTCGTATGCTGGTGCAAAGGGTCGAGCATGGAGGTCGGTTCGTCGAGCAACAGCGTGGCACCCTGTTCACCCGGCCACAGCTGGGCCAGAACTCGAGCCAGATGCACACGTTGGCGCTCGCCACCGGACAGCGCCAGGTAACTGCGCTCGACCAGATGCCAGGCATCGGCGGCACGCAACGCTGCCTCGACAATCTCCCGGTCACGCTGCCGACCACTGCCATGGGGCAGCCGCCCCATGCCGACCACTTCTTCGACACGGAAGGCAAAGCCCAGGCTGCATACCTGTGGTAACACCGCCAGGCGCTGTGCCCGCGCCTGGCCCGGCCATTCGGCCAGGGCTTTGCCCTGCAAGGTCACCTGCCCGTGGCTTGGCGTGAGCTCACCGCACAAGGCCCCCAGCAGGCTGCTCTTGCCCGCGCCATTGGGCCCCAGCACACCCAGTACCTGGCCAGGCAGCAGCTGCAGGTTGATGCCATGCAGCACTTCATTGCTGCCTCGGCGCAACTGCAGGTTTTGCACTTCGAGCATCAATTGCGCCCTCGAACCAGCAGAAACAGGAAGAACGGAGCCCCGATGAAAGCGGTCACGATGCCAATGGGCAATTCAGCCGGCGCCAACACCAGGCGCGCCACCAGGTCGGCGAACAATAGCAAGGTCCCCCCCGCCAACAACGAGGCTGGCAACAATACCCTGTGGTCGGGGCCAGCCAACAACCGCACCAGATGCGGCACCACCAGGCCAACGAAACCGATGAGGCCCGCTGCGGCAACTGCGGCGCCAACCCCCAAAGCCGTACAGAACACCAGCTCACGCTTGAGCCGCTCCACCTCGATGCCCAGGTGCCGCGCTTCCGACTCACCGAGCAGTAATGCATTGAGCGCCTGAGCCCGGCGCGGCAGCCACAGCGCAACCCCCGCCGTCACCAGCAACAAAGGCCAGAGCCGCTGGTAACTGGCGCCATTGAGGCTGCCCAGATTCCAGAAAGTCAGCGTGCGCAGCGTGGCGTCATCGGCCAGGTAGGTGAACAGCCCCACCGCCGAGCTGCCCAGCGCTGTCAGCGCAATACCGGCCAACAGCATGGTGGCGACGTTGGTCTGACCATCGCGCCGTCCCAACCGGTACACCAGTGCCGTAACGCCCAACCCGCCGATGAAGGCGCAGGCCGACAGCAGGTACGGGCCAAACCATTCCGGGATGCCCCCTAGCCAGCTGCCGCCGACAATCGCCACCGCCGCCCCCAGTGCCGCGCCACTGGCGACGCCGACCAGGCCAGGGTCCGCCAGCGGGTTGCGGAACAGCCCCTGCATGGCCACACCGCAAAGCGCCAGCACAGCGCCCACTGCCAGCCCCAGCAGCGTGCGGGGCATGCGGATCTGGCCAAGGATCATGTCGGCCTGTTCCAGGCCCCCCGGGGCAATTGGCAGCCCGAGCAAACGCAGGCCGGCGCGCAAGGTGTCCCATAGCGGCAGGCTGACCGGCCCCAAGGCCAGCGACAGCCAGACGGCCAGCAGGCACAACAATGTCAGGCAAACAAAAAGCGTTCGCGGCTGGATGCGTTGTTTCATTGGGCAGCGCTTGGCGGGTAGAACACAGTCGCCAGTTCCTGCAAGGCGGTTGGCAGGCGCGGGCCAAGGCCCCCCACCAGCAATGTCGGGTCGAGCGACACCAGGCGCTTGTCGCGCACGGCACGGGAAGCGGCCAGCGCCGGATTTTCCTTGAGCAACGCCTGCAACGCCTGCTCGCCGCTCAACGCACGATCAGAGAACACCACGACATCCGGGTCGAGCGCCGCCAGCGCCTCGTTGGAGAAGTTCTTGTAGCCTTGGTGCCCGGCCAGGTTGCGCGCCCCCGCCTGGCGCAGCACCCAGTCACCTGCGGTACCCTGCCCGGCAATCAGCGGCTTGGCGCCCGCATGCCCAACCAGCAGCAACACACCAGGTGCCTTGTGATTTTGCTGAGCCTGCTTGACCTGCAATTGCAGCGCTCCGAGTTGCTGGTGATAGCCCGCCGCCAACTGGGCGGCTTTCTCCTCAGCGCCCAGCAAGGTCCCCAGGTGCCTGAGGTTCTCGTCCACGGCAGCCAGATCGGCCTGGCTGGAGAACAACTCGACCCGCACCCCCGCTTTGCGCACCTGCGCCAGCACGGGCGGCGGCCCCATCTCTTCGGTGCCCACCAGTACATCCGGGCGCAGGCTGAGAATGCCCTCGGCCGACAACTGCCGCTGATAACCGACACTCGGCAAGCCCTTTAGCGATTCGGGGTGCTGGCTGGTGGTATCGACGCCCACCAGGCGTGGCTCGCCGCCCAGTTCACTGATCCACTCGCTCAGTGCCCCGCCAGCGCTGACCCAGCGCTGCGGCAATTCGGCGGCCAAGGCCTGGGTGGAAGCAACGAAAGCTGCGCACAGGGCGAGCAAGGCAGCGGGAAGGCGCATCATCGGATTCCTTCTGAAGGCGGGCCGCACGCCTTGTGGCGGGCGGCGGAACTGCGCACCATAGGCGGGCGGCGCAGCAAATGCGGCCAATTTGATAATTATTCGCATTGACGCGTCAAGCCATCACTTTGTTTCACGAGCCTTCCCTGCAATGCATTATCTCTGTCCTTCCACGGCCCTGGCCGAGGGCCACAGCCGCGCCTTCAGCGTAGACGGCATCGACCTGTTCGGTGTGCGCCGCCAAGGCCAGGTGTACCTGTACCGCAACCGCTGCCCTCACCGTGGCATCCCGCTGAACTGGGCGCAAGACGCCTTTCTCGACGACAGCGCCAGCCTGATCCACTGCGCCCATCATGGCGCACTGTTTCTGATGGAAAGTGGTGAGTGCGTGGCCGGCCCCTGCGAAGGCGAAATGCTGCAGGCCCTGGACTGCCATGAAGACAGCCAGGGGATCTGGCTCAAGGGTTGAGCAGCACCGGCAGCGGGCGGTCGATGACGATTTGCTCGCTATCCAGGCGTACGCCGTAGGCCAGCACCTCGACCCCATCTGCCACCGCAGCGCGCAAGGCGTTGGCATAAGCGAGGTCGATTTCATCGGCAGGGCGTACCGCCGCGATGCCGCTAAGGTTCACGCAGTACAGCTGCACCGCGCGAATGCCCTGACGGGCCAAGGCTGCCAGCTCGCGCAAGTGCTTGGCGCCACGCTGGGTCACGGCATCCGGGAACGCCGCCACGGCGGTATCCGGATAACCCAGGGTCACGCTCTTGACCTCGACATAGGCCGGCCCGCCGGCAAATTCCAGGCGAAAATCCACCCGGCTGCGTTCTTCGCCGTAGGCCACTTCACGCTTCAACGCGGTAAAACCAGCCAGTTCGTGGATCAACCCGGCGCGCAGTGCCTCTTCAACCAATGCATTGGCACGGCCGGTATTGATGCAGGCCAGGCGCCCCTGGGGCGTTTCGCTGATTTCCCAGGTGCCTGGCAGCTTGCGCTTGGGGTCGTTGGAGCGGCTGAACCACACCTGCCCGCCCTCGCGCATGCAGTTGAGCATGGAACCGGTGTTCGGGCAGTGGATGGTCAGTTGCTCGCCACTGGTCAGCTCGATGTCAGCCAGGAAGCGCTTGTAGCGACGCAGCAGGCGCCCCTGCTCAAGTTGGGGAAAGAACACCATTCAGCCCTGCCAGCTCCGCAGCCCACGGGCAATGCGCTCGACCGCCTGTTCCAGGCGCGGCAGGCTCTGGGTATAGGCAAACCGCACATGGTGGCCGGCCAGGTGGCGGCCGAAGTCCAGGCCCGGGGTGAAGGCCAGGTGCTCGGTTTCGAGGAAGTGCTGGCAGAAGGCAAAGGCATCGCCACCGAACGCGCTGATGTCGGCATACAGGTAGAACGCCCCCTGCGGCTCGACGGCAATGCGGAAGCCCAGTTCACGCAGGGCCGGCAACAGGTAGTCGCGGCGGCGGGCGAATTCGGCACGGCGCTCTTCGAAAATCGCCAGCGTCTCTGGCTGGAAGCAGGCCAGCGCCGCATGCTGGGCCATGCTCGGCGCACTGATGTAGAGGTTCTGCGCCAGCTTCTCCAGGTCGGCCACGGCATTGGGTGGCGCCACCAGCCAGCCAAGCCGCCAGCCGGTCATGCCGAAATACTTGGAAAAACTATTAAGGACGAACGCCGAGTCGTCCACTTCCAGCACACTCGGCGCATCCATGCCATAGGTCAGGCCGTGGTAGATCTCGTCCACCACCAGGTGCCCATGGCGCTCACGGGTGGCCTTGGACAGGCTGGCCAACTCGTCGCGGCCCAGCACGGTACCCGTCGGGTTGGCTGGCGAGGCGACCAGGGCGCCGACGCTGTCCTTGTCCCAGTACCGCTCGACCAGGTCGGCAGTCAGCTGGTAGTTGACTTCCGGCCCCACCGGCACCAGTTGCGCGCCGCCCTCGACCAGGCGCAGGAAGTGGCGGTTGCACGGGTAACCCGGGTCGGCCAGCAACCAGTGCTTGCCGGGGTCGACCAACAGGCTGCTGGCCAGCAGCAGCGCCCCGGAACCGCCCGGCGTGACGAGAATCCGCTCAGGGTCGATCTGCAGGCCGTAACGTTGGCCATAGAAGCCCGCGATGGCCTCGCGCAGCGCTGGCAGCCCGCGGGCGGCGGTATAGCGGGTATGCCCGGCAGCCAATGCGGCCTGCCCGGCAGCGACGATCGGTGCGGCGGTGGTGAAGTCCGGCTCGCCGATTTCGAGGTGGATCACATCATGGCCGGCCGCTTGCAGCTCGTTGGCCCGCGCCAGCAAGGCCATGACGTGGAAGGGTTCGATGGCGCGGCTGCGCGCACTGTAGGTGTGGGCCATGACCTTCTCTCAATTGGGTCTAAACTGTTGATTCTACCTTTGCACGGCAGCGAACGTGAGGCGCGTGCCGCTGTCAACAGCTAGGGTCGGGCGGGGTAGCGCACCCCCGATCTATCTGGTAAGTTCGGCGGCTCGCAGTCGCAGGGCCGGCGGGTGCCGGAGATGGAGCAGCCTGCGCATTGGATCAGATGAGTGAGAGGCGGTCTATTCATGTCCACCGTAGAAAAGCAAAAAACCGGTCAGACCATGTACGGTGTCGAGCCCTATAAAGAGACCAAGGGCGAAGAGTACATGGGCGAGCCCATGAAAAAGCACTTCACCAAGCTTCTCGGGGCCTGGAAGCAAGAGCTCATGACCAGTGTGGACCGCACTGTGGACCACATGAAGGACGAGGCAGCCAACTTCCCCGACCCGGCCGACCGCGCCAGCCAGGAAGAAGAGTTCGCCCTGGAGCTGCGCAACCGCGATCGCGAGCGCAAGCTGATCAAAAAGATCGACAAGACCCTGCAGAAGATCCAGGACAACGATTACGGCTGGTGTGAGTCCTGCGGTATCGAGATCGGCCTGCGCCGTCTGGAAGCCCGCCCGACCGCCGACCTGTGCTTCGACTGCAAGGAAATCTCGGAGAAAAAGGAAAAGACCGTCGGCAAAGGCTGACTCTTCCTCTATCCGAATGGGGCGCATCATGCGCCCCGTTTCATTTATATGCCCGGCAATGCCATGAAAGACTCCCGTTACATCGGACGCTTCGCCCCTACTCCGAGCGGTTTCCTGCACTTCGGCTCGCTGGTCGCCGCCCTGGCCTCGTGGCTCGACGCTCGCGCTGTAGACGGCCGCTGGCTGCTGCGCATGGAAGACACCGACCCGCCCCGGGAAATGCCAGGGGCTCGCGACGCGATCCTGCAGACCCTCGAACGCTACGGCCTGGAATGGGATGGCGAAGTGGTTTATCAAAGCCAGCGCCACGAAGCCTATGCCGCTGTGGTCGACCGCATGTTCAGCATGGGCCTGGCCTACGCCTGTACCTGCTCGCGCAAGCAGCTGGAGGGGCACAACGGCATTTACCCAGGCTTTTGCCGCAACGCCGGGCATGCCCGTGAAGGTGCGGCGATCCGGCTGCGGGTGCCAGAACTGACCTACCGCTTCACTGACCGGGTGCAGGGCGAGTTCCAGCAGCACCTGGGGCGCGAAGTGGGCGATTTCGTCATCCAGCGCCGTGATGGGCTGTATGCCTATCAACTGGCGGTGGTGCTGGACGATGCCTGGCAAGGCATCACCGACATCGTGCGCGGCGCCGACCTGCTCGACAACACGCCGCGCCAACTGTACCTGCAGGAGTTGCTGGGCTTTTCGCAACCGCGTTACCTGCATATTCCACTGATCGTGCAACCGGATGGGCACAAGCTGGGCAAGTCGTACCGTTCGCCGCCGTTGCAGGCGGAGCATGCGACGCCGCTGTTGTTGAGAGCGTTGCGGGCATTGGGCCAGGAAGCAGACCCGGAGTTGCTGCTGGCGACCCCTGCTGAGGTGCTGGCGATTGCCCGCAAGCAGTGGCGGCCGGACGCGATTGCGCAGCGGGCCACGGTGCCAGAGGCCGACTTGTTGTGAGGCCAGCACAGGCAACACACCTCTAATAATCAAAAGCCCAACAAATTCAAACCCTTGGCGAACCCTATGGATTCCCGCTAGCATCCCCCCAGCCATTTGCGCCAATAATAAGTCCAAGCCCGCAGCGCCCAACCATCGAGGCCAGCATGTACATCTATCGTTTGGTCCTGCTTCTGGTCGTGGGGATCTACCTGTTCTCCCCGGCCATCATGGACTGGTGGATCGAACCGACCGGTGCCTGGTACCGCCCCTACCTGCTCTGGCTGATCCTGATCGTCGTCACCTTCATCCTGCAGAGCCAACGAGATGCCGATGAGCTTTAGCCTGACCCAGATGATCCTGATCAGCGCCGCGTACCTCATGGTGCTGTTCGGCGTGGCCTGGATCAGCGAGCGTGGGCTGATCCCGCGTTCCATCATTCGCCACCCACTGACCTACACCCTGTCGCTTGGCGTCTACGCCAGTGCCTGGGCTTTCTATGGTTCGGTGGGCCTGGCCTATCAATACGGTTACGGCTTCCTCGCCTGTTACCTGGGGGTGTCCGGTGCCTTCCTGCTGGCGCCGGTGCTGCTGTATCCGATCCTCAAGATCACCCGTACCTACCAGTTGTCGTCACTGGCCGACCTGCTGGCGTTCCGCTTTCGCAGCACCTGGGCCGGCGCACTGACCACCGTCATCATGCTGATCGGCGTGCTGCCCTTGCTGGCCCTGCAGATCCAGGCGGTGGCGGACTCGATCAGCATCCTCACCGGCGAACCGGTCAAGGCCCGGGTGGCCTTTGCCTTCTGTACGCTGATCATCCTGTTCACCATCTTCTTCGGCTCGCGCCACATCGCCACCCGTGAGAAACACGAAGGCCTGGTGTTCGCCATCGCCTTTGAATCGGTGATCAAGCTGCTGGCCCTGGGCGGCATCGGCCTGTACGCGCTGTATGGCGTGTTCGGCGGCCCGCACCAGCTGGAAGTGTGGCTGCTGCAGAACCAGACTGCCCTGGCGGCATTGCATACACCGCTGCAGGAAGGGCCATGGCGCACGCTGCTGCTGGTGTTCTTCGCCTCTGCCATCGTCATGCCGCACATGTACCACATGGCCTTCACCGAAAACCTCAACCCGCGCTCGCTGGTCAGCGCCAGCTGGGGCCTGCCGCTGTTCCTGCTGCTGATGAGCCTGGCTGTACCGCTGGTGCTGTGGGCCGGCCTGCGCCTGGGCGCCAGCACCAACCCCGAGTACTTCACCCTGGGCCTGGGGATCGCCGCCAACAACCAGGCGCTGGCCTTGCTGGCCTACGTTGGCGGGCTTGCGTCCGCCAGCGGGCTGATCATCGTCACCACCCTGGCGCTGTCGGGCATGGCCCTCAACCACCTGGTGCTGCCGCTGTACCAGCCACCGGCCGAAGGCAATATCTACCGCTGGCTGAAATGGACCCGCCGGGCGCTGATCGTCGCCATCATCACGGCCGGTTTCGTCTTCTACCTGACCCAGAACAACCACCAGAGCCTGGCCAACCTGGGCATCGTCGCCTTCGTCGCCACCTTGCAGTTCCTGCCAGGTGTGCTGTCGGTGCTGTACTGGCCGACCGCCAACCGCCGCGGTTTCATCGCCGGGTTGCTGGCCGGGACCGTGGTGTGGCTGGTGACCATGTTGCTGCCGCTGCTGGGCAACCTGCAGGGCTTCTACATCCCGCTGCTGGACATGATCTATGTGCTCGACGACACCAGCTGGCACATGGCGGCCATCGCTTCGCTGGCAGCCAATGTTCTGCTGTTCACGCTGATTTCACTGTTCACCAATGCCAGCAGCGAAGAAGTCAGCGCGGCCGAAGCCTGCGCCGTGGATAACGTGCGCCGGCCACAGCGCCGCGAGCTGCATGCCGCATCGCCACAGGAATTCGCCACCCAGCTGGCCAAGCCGCTGGGCGCCAAGGCGGCGCAAAAGGAAGTTGAACAGGCCCTGCGCGACCTCTACCTGCCGTTCGACGAGCGCCGCCCCTATGCCTTGCGCCGCCTGCGTGACCGCATCGAGGCCAACCTCTCTGGCCTGATGGGGCCGAGTGTGGCCCAGGACATGGTCGAGACCTTCCTGCCATACAAGTCCGGTAACGAGAACTACGTCACCGAGGACATCCACTTCATCGAAAGCCGCCTGGAAGACTACCACTCGCGCCTCACCGGCCTGGCCGCCGAACTCGACGCCCTGCGCCGCTACCACCGCCAGACCCTGCAGGAGCTGCCCATGGGCGTCTGCTCGCTGGCCAAGGACCAGGAAATCCTGATGTGGAACAAGGCCATGGAAGAGCTGACCGGCATCGCTGCCAAGCACGTGGTCGGCTCGCGCCTGGTGACCATTGACGAGCCCTGGCGCGGCCTGTTGCAAGGCTTCATCAACGTGCCCGACGAGCACCTGCACAAGCAGCGCCTGGCGCTGGACGGCCAGCCGCGCTGGCTGAACCTGCACAAGGCGGCCATCGACGAGCCCCTGGCGCCCGGTAACAGCGGCCTGGTGCTGCTGGTCGAAGACCTCACCGAAACCCAGGCCCTGGAAGACAAGCTGGTGCATTCCGAGCGCCTGGCCAGCATCGGCCGCCTGGCGGCCGGCGTGGCTCACGAAATCGGCAACCCGATCACCGGCATCGCCTGCCTGGCGCAGAACCTGCGCGAGGAGCGCGAAGGCGATGGCGAAATCATCGAGCTGTCCAGCCAGATCCTCGAACAGACCAAGCGCGTGTCGCGCATCGTCCAGTCGCTGATGAGCTTCGCCCACGCTGGCGGCAGCCATCAGAACAGCGAAGAACCGGTATGCCTGGCCGAGGTGGCGCAAGACGCCATCGGTCTGCTGGCATTGAACCGGCGCAACTTCGAAGTACAGTTCTTCAACCTCTGCGACCCGGACCATTGGGCCGAGGGGGATCCGCAGCGCCTTGCCCAGGTGCTGATCAACCTGCTCTCCAACGCCCGCGACGCATCAAAGCCCGGCAGCGCCGTGCGGGTGCGCAGCGAAGTCAGCGAGCACACCGTCGACCTGATCGTCGAGGACGAAGGCAGCGGGATCCCGAAGAACATCATGGACCGCCTGTTCGAACCGTTCTTCACCACCAAGGACCCGGGCGAAGGAACCGGACTGGGGCTCGCTCTGGTCTATTCCATCGTGGAAGAGCATTATGGGCAAATCACCATCGACAGCCCGGCCGACATCGAACGGCAACGTGGCACCCGGATCCGCGTGACCCTGCCCCGGCATGTCGTAGCGACGTCCCCTGAAATTCGAGACCGTCGAGAGAATTGAATCAATGCCGCATATTCTGATCGTCGAAGACGAAACCATCATCCGCTCGGCCCTGCGTCGGCTACTCGAACGCAACCAGTACCAGGTCAGCGAAGCCGGCTCGGTGCAGGAAGCCCAGGAACGCTTCAGCATTGCCACCTTCGACCTGATCGTCAGCGACCTGCGCCTGCCGGGCGCCCCGGGCACCGAGCTGATCAAGCTCGGCCAGGGCACCCCGGTGCTGATCATGACCAGCTACGCCAGCCTGCGCTCGGCGGTGGACTCGATGAAGATGGGCGCGGTGGACTACATCGCCAAACCCTTTGACCACGATGAAATGCTCCAGGCCGTGGCGCGCATCCTGCGCGACCGCCAGAACGCCCCGGCAGCCGCGCCAGCCCCGGCCGCCGAGCCGCGGGCCAACGGCAAGGCCGCGCCAGCCGACAAGGCTGCCGCCGCCGCCAATGGCGAGATCGGCATCATCGGTTCGTGCCCGCCGATGCAGGACATGTACAGCAAGATCCGCAAGGTTGCGCCCACCGACTCCAACGTGCTGATCCAGGGTGAGTCGGGCACCGGTAAAGAGCTGGTCGCCCGTGCCCTGCACAACCTGTCGCGGCGCGCCAAGGCGCCGATGATTTCGGTGAACTGCGCGGCGATTCCGGAAACCCTGATCGAATCGGAACTGTTCGGCCACGAAAAAGGTGCCTTCACCGGCGCCAGTGCCGGTCGTGCCGGCCTGGTGGAAGCCGCCGACGGTGGCACCCTGTTCCTCGACGAAATCGGTGAGCTGCCGCTCGAAGCCCAGGCGCGCCTGCTGCGCGTGCTGCAGGAAGGCGAGATTCGCCGGGTCGGTTCGGTACAGTCGCAAAAAGTCGACGTGCGCCTGATCGCCGCGACCCACCGCGACCTGAAGAACCTGGCCAAGGCCGGGCAGTTCCGCGAAGACCTTTATTACCGCCTGCACGTGATCGCCCTGAAGTTGCCGGCCCTGCGCGAACGCGGCAGTGACGTCAACGAGATCGCCAATGCCTTCCTCGCCCGCCAGAGCGCACGCATCGGCCGTGACGACCTGCACTTCTCGGCCGAAGCCGAGCAAGCCATTCGTCATTACAGCTGGCCGGGTAACGTACGCGAACTGGAAAACGCCGTTGAGCGCGCGGTGATCCTCAGCGAGAGCGCGGAGATTTCCGCCGACATGCTGGGCATCGACATCGAGCTGAGCGACCTTGAAGAGGATGACCTCCTCGACAATGCCCTGGTCGCGGCCAGCGCCAGCGCGAGCAGTGCCAGCCATGAGCCGACCGAAGACCTTTCGCTGGAAGACTACTTCCAGCACTTCGTGCTCGAGCACCAGGACCACATGACCGAGACCGAGCTGGCACGCAAGCTCGGTGTCAGCCGCAAGTGCCTGTGGGAACGGCGCCAGCGCCTGGGCATCCCGCGGCGCAAGAGCAACGTAACCAGCGACAACTGATTCAGAGCGCCATCCGCCTTACCGCCCGCTTCGCGGCGGTAAGGCCACAGCCCCTCCCCCAGGTAACACCTCAGGCCCCGCACAAATCTGTTACCCAACCTTTCCGACGTAACAGTTCCCGAGGTGTACGGTAACGAAAAACCTGCATTTTCGACCTGCCGAAATCCGCCGAATCGCCTCAACCCCTTGATTTTACTGGGTTTCAAAAAGTTGGCACGGCACCTGCTATATCTCTGGTACAAGAACAATAACAAGCACAGCAACTCAGAATAAGAACAAGACGAAACGGCTCACGCACAATAAAAACAAGACGGCGGAGGCGCAGCTAACTGATTCTTTTGGAGAGGATGCGTGTTTGGGGCTTGCCCCACGACCAGGCAGAGAACAACAAAAACTGCACTTAAAAGCAGCGCCTGAACTGGTTGGATCGAAGGATCAACGTGACATCAGCGGCCAAAGCAATCCGTTTGCTCTTTACCCCTGGATTGGGGGTCGTCCACAAGCTTTGAGATTTGTGGACAGGGCACTCAACAAAAACAAGAAGCCCAGTAAAAAAACAATAAGAGCACGCAACGACTTCTTGGGGAGCTTAGGCTCCCCTTGTCGTTTCTCCCCTTCGGCAGGCTCTCCTGCTACCGCCTACACCATTCCCCGAGTAAATGCTAGAATCCCCGCCCATCATGCGGCCATTCTCCTATTCTTGGCCGAACATTCCTTCAAACAGTGCATCCCATGCTGAAGAAGCTGTTCCAGTCGTTCCGCCCTCCCGTACCGGGCCAGCACCACCGGCGCACCACGCCTGAGGTGATCAACAAGAGCCAACATTCGCTGCAGCGCCACCAGTTCAGCCGCCACGCGGTGAACATCGTCGAGCGCCTGCAGAGTGCGGGCTACCAGGCATATCTGGTCGGTGGCTGCGTCCGCGACCTGATGCTGGGCATCACGCCCAAGGACTTCGACGTCGCCACCAGCGCCACGCCCGAGCAGGTCCGTGCCGAGTTCCGCAACGCGCGCATCATTGGTCGGCGCTTCAAGCTGGTCCACGTGCATTTCGGCCGTGAGATCATCGAAGTCGCCACCTTCCGTGCGCCACACTCGGAAGACGACCAGGGCGATAGCCACCGTTCGTCGCACAACGCCAGTGGTCGCATCCTGCGTGACAACGTGTACGGCACCTTGGAAGAAGACGCGCAACGCCGCGACTTCACCATCAACGCCCTGTACTACGATCCGGTCAGCGAGCGCATCCTCGACTACGCCAACGGCGTGCACGACATCCGCAACCGCCTGTTGCGCCTGATCGGCGACCCGACCCACCGTTACCAGGAAGACCCGGTGCGCATGCTGCGCGCGGTGCGCTTTGCGGCCAAGCTCAACTTCGGCATCGAGAAGCACACCTTCCAGCCGATTCGCAAACTGGCCCCGCTGCTGCGCGAGATCCCGCCAGCACGCCTGTTCGAGGAATGCCTCAAGCTATTCCTCTCCGGGCAGGGCGCCATCGCCTTCGAAATGCTGGTCGACCTGGAGCTGTTCGAGCCGCTGTTCCCAGCCAGTGCCCATGCCCTGGACGAGCGCCCGACCTACACCCATACCCTGATCAGCCAGGCGCTGAACAACACCGACCTGCGCGTCAAACAAGGCAAGCCGGTCACCCCGGCCTTCCTGTTCGCCGCCCTGCTCTGGCCAGCCCTGCCAGGCCGCGTGCTGCATCTGCAGAACCAAGGCGTGCCGCCGATCCCCGCCATGAACGGCGCGGCCCACGATCTGATCGCCGAGCAGTGCGCGCGCATCGCCATTCCGAAGCGCTTCACCCTGCCGATCCGCGAGATCTGGGACATGCAGGAACGCCTGCCGCGCCGCAGCGGCAAGCGTGCCGACCTGCTGCTCGACAACCCACGCTTCCGTGCCGGTTACGACTTCCTGCTGCTGCGCGAAAGCGCCGGCGAGGAAACCGACGAGCTCGGCCAGTGGTGGACCGACTACCAGGATGCCAATGACAGCGAGCGCCGCGAGATGATCCGCGAGCTTGGCAGCCGTGACGAAGGCACCGGTGCCGGCCCGCGCAAACGCAAGCGCAGTGGCAGCAAGCGCAAGCGCAGCGGCGGTGACGAGGCGTTCGAGTGACCACGCGCGCCTTCATCGGCCTCGGTAGCAATCTGGACGCGCCCGCAGAACAACTGCGCAGCGCCCTGCAGGCGCTCGACCAGATTACCGACAGCCGCCTGGCGGGCGCATCGGCGCTGTACACCAGCGATTCGCTGTTGCCCGGCCAGCCGCGCTATACCAACGCGGTGGCAGCCCTGGACACCACCCTGGCACCACTGGACCTGCTCGACGCCCTGCAGGCCATCGAGAACGACCAGGGCCGCGTGCGCCAGGAGCGCTGGGGCCCGCGCACCCTCGACCTGGATATCCTGCTGTTCGGTAACCAAGTCATCGACGTGCCACGCCTGCAGGTGCCGCACTACCACATGCATGCACGCCCCTTCGTGCTGTACCCCTTGGCCGAACTGGTGGCGGACGACTTCTGCCTGGCCGATGGCCGCGCGCTCGCCCAACTCCTCGAAGCCTGCCCATTCGTCGGCCTGGAACGCCTGTAAACCGGGCGTTTGAGATATTCACCAGGACACGGTAACGCCAGTAACACCCTGTTAGTAACAATGCGGTAACAGGGTGATTGACTTCCCCCACCTCGCTCACGACTATAGGCGTCCCGTGTGGCACCAAAGTGCCGCATACCCGTATTTAGGCCCGGACGGACCTGTGCCCGAACATCACGCGCGATGATGTGCCGCTCCGGAAGATGACTACACGCGTTGTATGCAGTCGTTTTTCACAGCGCCTGAACGAGGATTTTCCTACATGCCTGAAGTAACCCTGACCACCCTGCATGGCCTCAAGGCCAAGGGTGAAAAGATCACCATGCTGACCTGCTACGATGCGACCTTCGCCAAGGCCTGCAGCCAGGCCGGCGTCGACGTGTTGCTGGTGGGCGACTCCCTGGGCATGGTCCTGCAAGGCCATGACAGTACGCTGCCCGTCACCACTGCCGAGATGGCCTACCACACGGCCTGCGTCAAACGCGGCAATGAGGGTGCGCTGATCCTCGCCGACCTGCCGTTCATGGCCCACGCCACCCCCGAGCAGGCCTTCGCCAACTGCGCCACGCTGATGCAGGCCGGCGCCCACATGATCAAGCTCGAAGGCGCCGCCTGGCTGGCCGAAACCATCCGCCTGCTGGCCGAACGCGGCGTACCGGTGTGTGCGCACATGGGCCTGACCCCGCAGACCGTCAACGTGCTGGGCGGTTACAAGGTCCAGGGCCGCCAGGAAGCGCAAGCGCGGCAGATGCGCGCCGATGCCATTGCCCTGGAGCAAGCCGGCGCGGCGATGCTGCTGCTCGAATGCGTACCAAGCGAACTGGCTGCAGAAATCACCCAGGCGGTGAACATTCCGGTGATCGGCATCGGTGCCGGTAACGCCACCGATGGCCAGGTACTGGTCCTGCACGACATGCTCGGCCTGTCGCTGAGCGGCCGGGTACCGAAGTTCGTGAAGAACTTCATGGAAGGCCAGCCGGATATCCAGAGCGCCCTCACCGCCTACGTCAAGGCCGTCAAGGACGTTACCTTCCCCGCCGCCGAGCACGGATTCAGCGCATGAACACAGTCAAGACCGTCCGCGAACTGCGTGCCGCCGTCGCCCGTGCACGCGGTGAAGGCAAGCGCATCGGCTTCGTGCCGACCATGGGCAACCTGCACAGCGGCCACGCCGCGCTGGTGACCAAGGCCGCCCAACGTGCCGATTTCGTGGTCGCCAGCATCTTCGTCAACCCACTGCAGTTCGGTGCCAACGAAGACCTCGACAAATACCCGCGCACCCTCGCCGCCGACCAGGAGCGCCTGCTGCAGGCCGGTTGCAACCTGCTGTTCGCGCCCACCGTGGAAGAGATGTACCCCGACGGCATGAGCGTACAAACCCGCGTCAGCGTGCCCAACCTGTCCGAAGGCCTGTGCGGTGCCAGCCGCCCAGGGCACTTCGAAGGTGTGGCGACCGTGGTCAACAAGCTGTTCAACATGGTCCAGCCGGACCTGGCCGTGTTCGGTGAGAAGGACTACCAGCAACTGGCGGTGATCCGCGCCATGGTGCGCGACCTGAACATGCCGATCCAGATCATCGGTGAGCCAACCGTGCGCGCCGAAGATGGCCTGGCGCTGTCGTCGCGCAACGGTTACCTGACGCCTGAGCAACGGGCCACGGCGCCGGTGGTGTATCGCACCTTGCAGCAGATCGGCGAGGCGCTTGGCCGCGGCCAGGTCGATTTCGCGGCACTGATCGAGCAAGGCAAGGCGCAGCTGAGCGCTGCCGGCCTGCGCCCGGACTACCTGGAAGTACGCCATGCGCTGAACCTGCGCCCGGCGACCTTTGGTGACCGGGACCTGGTGATCCTGGTGGCGGCGTATCTGGGTAACACCCGGTTGATCGACAACCTGTATCTGCACCTGGACGAGAAGACCGCCTAACCCTCCTGGGGCCGCTTGGCGGCCCCAAAATCCTCCCTTCATACCCATTCCCTGCGCGCGGCCTTTGCCTATAATGATGGCCAGTCTGAACCCGGCAATCACTGCCCTGTCCAAGGCTCACCACGCATCAAGGAATTCCGCGCAATGGCGTATTACCGTACCCCCCACGATGTGACGGCCCTGCCTGCCTGGCAGGCCCTGCAGAAACACCGCGACGCCATGCAAGGCTTCAGCATGCGCGAAGCCTTCGCCGCCGATGCCAAACGCTTCGATCAGTTCTCCCTGAGCTGCTGCGGCCTGTTCCTCGACTACTCGAAAAACCTGATCACCGACGAAAGCCGCAAGCTGCTGGTGGACCTGGCCGAACAGGTCGGCCTGCAGGATGCGATCAAGTCGATGTTCAGCGGCGAGATCATCAACGCCTCGGAAGGCCGCCCGGTGCTGCACACCGCACTGCGCCGCCCGGTAGGCGACAAGCTCAGCGTCAACGGCGTCAACGTGATGCCGGAAGTACACAAGGTACTCAACCAGATCACTGAGCTGGTCGGCCGTATTCATGATGGCCTGTGGCGTGGCTACAGCGAAAAGCCGATCACCGATGTGGTCAACATCGGTATCGGTGGCTCGTTCCTCGGCCCCGAGCTGGTCTCTGAAGCGTTGCTGCCTTACGCCCAGCGCGGCGTGCGTTGCCACTACCTGGCCAATATCGACGGCAGCGAATTCCATGAGCTGTCGGCGAACCTGCGCGCCGAAACCACGCTGTTCATCGTCTCGTCGAAGTCGTTCAACACCCTCGAGACCCTGAAGAACGCCATGGCCGCGCGCACCTGGTACCTGGCCCAGGGCGGCTCGGAAGCCGAGCTGTACCGCCACTTCATCGCGGTGTCCAGCAACAAGGCCGCCGCCGTGGCCTTCGGCATTCGTGAAGAGAACATCTTCCCGATGTGGGACTGGGTAGGCGGGCGCTACTCGCTGTGGTCGGCCATCGGCCTGCCGATTGCCCTGGCCATCGGCACCGCCAACTTCAAGGAGCTGCTGTCGGGTGCCTACACCATGGACCAGCACTTCCAGACCGCGCCGTTCGACAAGAACATGCCGGTGCTGCTGGCCCTGCTGGGCGTCTGGTATGGCAACTTCTGGGGCGCCAACAGCCACGCGATCCTGCCATACGACCATTACCTGCGTAACATCACCAAGCACTTGCAGCAGCTGGACATGGAGTCCAACGGCAAGAGCGTGCTGCAGGATGGCACCCCGGTGAAGACCGATACCGGCCCGGTGATCTGGGGCGGCGTCGGCTGCAACGGCCAGCATGCCTACCACCAGTTGCTGCACCAAGGCACCCAGCTGATTCCGGCTGACTTCATCGTGCCCGTGGTCAGCTTCAACCCGGTGGCCGACCACCATCAGTGGCTGTACGCCAACTGCCTGTCGCAGAGCCAGGCGCTGATGCTCGGCAAGACCCGTGAAGAAGCCGAGACCGAACTGCGCCAGAAAGGCCTGAACGAAGCGGACATCGAAAAGCTCGCGCCGCACAAGGTGATCCCGGGCAACCGCCCGAGCAACACCCTGGTGGTCGAACGCATCAGCCCGCGCCGCCTGGGCGCACTGGTGGCGATGTACGAGCACAAGGTGTTCGTGCAGAGCGTGATCTGGGGCATCAACGCCTTCGACCAGTGGGGCGTGGAGCTGGGCAAGGAGCTGGGCAAAGGTGTCTACCAGCGTCTTGTGGGAAGCCTCGAAGACAGCGCCGAAGATGGCTCCACCCAAGGCCTGATCAACTATTTCCGCGGCCGTCACCGCGGTTGACCGCAAACCTGTGCCGACCTTGGGGTCGGCACAGGTTGAACGCGCCCTCCAGCTACACTGTCCATCGAATAGCCGCTGCTGTCCCTCGCCCCTCACAAGAGCAGGACCACCCGCCATGTTCGATATCAAGCAGTATCCCCAGGCCCTGGCCGTCAGCCAGTCCGCCAGCCTCTGCGCCGACGACTATCGCCGCCTCTACCGCCAGTCGGTCGATGACCCCGACACCTTCTGGGCCGAACAGGCCAAACGCCTGGACTGGGTCAAACCCTGGTCAAGCGTGCAGCAATGCGACCTGAACACCGGCAAGGCTCGCTGGTTCGACGGCGCCCAACTCAACGTCAGCTACAACTGCATCGATCGTCACCTGGCCCAGCGTGGCGAGCAGACTGCCCTGCTGTGGGAAGGTGACGACCCCAAGGACTCCAAGGCCATCAGCTACCGCGAGCTGCACCGCCAGGTCTGCCGCCTGGCCAATGCCCTGAAGGCACGCGGTGTGCACAAAGGCGACCGGGTGTGCATCTACATGCCGATGATTCCCGAAGCCGCCTATGCCATGCTCGCCTGCACACGCATTGGTGCCATCCATTCGGTGGTGTTCGGCGGTTTCTCCCCGGATGCCCTGCGTGATCGCATTCTCGATGCCGACTGCCGCACCGTGATCACCGCCGATGAGAGCGTGCGTGGCGGCAAGCGCATCCCGCTCAAGCAGAACGTCGACAAGGCCCTGGCCAGCTGCCCGGCGGTAAGCCGCGTGTTCGTGGTGCGTCGAACCGGCGGCGATGTCGCCTGGAGCGAGGGCCGCGACCACTGGTATCACGAAGTCACCGAAAAGGCCGGCGACGACTGCCCGTCCGAACCGATGGACGCTGAAGACCCACTGTTCATCCTGTATACCTCCGGCAGTACCGGCAAACCCAAGGGCGTACTGCATACCACCGCTGGCTACCTGCTGCAGGCGACGATGACCTTCAAGGTGGTGTTCGACTACCGCGATGGCGAGGTGTTCTGGTGCACGGCCGACGTCGGCTGGGTCACGGGCCACAGTTACATCGTCTACGGGCCACTGGCCAACGGTGCGATTTCGCTGATGTTCGAAGGCGTACCCAACTACCCGGACACCTCGCGCTTCTGGCAAGTGGTGGACAAACACCAGGTGAACATCTTCTACACCGCGCCCACCGCCCTGCGTGCGTTGATGCGTGAGGGTTCGGCACCACTGCAGAGTACCTCGCGCAAAAGCCTGCGCCTGCTCGGCAGCGTGGGCGAGCCGATCAACCCGGAAGCCTGGGAGTGGTACTTCGAAGCCGTCGGGCAGCAACGTTGCCCCATTGTCGACACCTGGTGGCAGACCGAAACCGGCGGCATCATGCTCACCCCACTGCCGGGGGCCCAAAGGCTCAAGCCCGGCTGTGCCACCCAGCCGATGTTCGGCGTGCAACCCGCGCTGCTGGATGAAAAAGGCCAGCTGATCGAAGGCCCCGGCGCCGGCCTGCTGGTAATCAAGGCCAGCTGGCCCGGGCAGATCCGCAGCGTCTACGGCGACCACCAGCGCATGGTCGACACCTACTTCAAACCCATGCCCGGCTACTACTTCACCGGTGACGGCGCCCGCCGCGATGCCGACGGCGACTACTGGATCACCGGCCGCATCGATGATGTGATCAACGTCTCCGGCCACCGCATCGGCACCGCCGAGGTGGAAAGCGCGCTGGTGCTGCACGACAGCGTCGCCGAGGCTGCCGTGGTCGGCTACCCGCATGACCTCAAGGGCCAGGGCGTATATGCCTTCGTTACCCCCATGAACGGCATCGACCCGGACGACACGCTAAAGGCCGAGTTGCTGGCGCTGGTCAGCAAGGAGATCGGCAGTTTCGCCAAGCCGGAGCTGATTCAGTGGGCCCCGGCCTTGCCCAAGACCCGCTCGGGCAAGATCATGCGGCGTATACTGCGCAAGATTGCCTGCAACGAACTGGACAACCTCGGCGACACTTCGACCCTGGCCGACCCAAGCGTGGTACAGGGCCTGATCGACACACGCCTCAATCAATAACGGGCGGCCACTTGCCATGGCCGTCCTGACGCACAGGACGCCATGGAAGCCCTACGCCGACGCATCGAAACCCAGGTCATGAGCCTAACCGGGCTGGCCCTCGGTCAGCTCGACCTCGAATCCCCCAAGGGCGACCCCGGCCTGTTCGGCCCACACAGCATCAGCTGGAGGGTGCATGGTGATTTCCCGAGCATGCTGGTCGGCGGCATCAGCGCCCTGATGCTGCAACTGCTGCACCCGCTGGCCCTGGCCGGGGTGTGGGACCACTCCAATTTCCGCGAAGACCTGCTCGGTCGCCTGCGGCGCACCAGCCAGTTCATCTCCGGCACCACGTTCGGCTCCACCCGCGATGCCGAATGGCTGATCGACAAGGTGCGCACCATCCACTTGCAGGTAACCGGTACCGCGCCGGATGGCCGTCCATATGCCGCCAGCGACCCGGACCTGCTGACCTGGGTGCACGTGGCCGAAGTGAGCAGCTTCCTCGCTGCCCACCTGCGCTACCGCGATCCCCGCCTGTCACGTGCCGAGCAGGACGCCTATTACGCCGAGATCGCCCTGATTGCCGAACGCCTGGGTGCCCGTGGGGTGCCACGCTCCTGCCAGCAGGTCGAGGACTATCTGCAGCAGATGCGCCCACAACTGCAATGCAGCGCACGTAGCCTGGAAGTGGTCGGGATCCTGCTCGAGGCCCCGGCCCCGAGCCGCCTTGCCGAGCCAGTCGGCAAGCTGATGCTGCAGGCAGGCATCGACCTGCTGCCGGACTGGGCCCAGGCCATGCTCGGCCTGCAGCAGGGGCCGCTGCAACGGCGCATGATCCGCCTTGGCCTGCAGCACACAGCACCGATCCTGCGCTGGGCCATGCGCGACGGCTCGGCGCACCGGGCCAGGCGACGCATGGGTATCGAGTGACGGGAAAATGGTCGCCCCAGCGGAACCGATTTAACGTGCCATACTCCAAGCACTCCTGCTTAGACAGACGAAGCGACACATGTACAAAGGATTGACTCGCGCCCTCGGCGCCCTGTTGGCTCTCGTGGCCCTCTACAGCCTGCTCGGCTTCCTCATTCTCCCTGGTGTCGCCTTGCGTATCGCCAACCAGCAGCTGGCGCAATACGCCACCGTGCCGGCGCACCTGCAACGCATCGAACTCAACCCCTTCAGCCTTGAGCTGACAGTGTGGGGCCTGCAACTCGGCGAACCCGGCAAGGAGCAGGTCGGCTTCGAACGGCTGTACGCCAACCTGGCACTCGACAGCCTGTGGAAACGTGCCCTGCACCTGCAGGCGATCGAGCTCGACAAGCCGCGCAACGAGGTGCTGTTCGCCAAGGACGGTACCCTCAACCTGACCCAACTGTTCAAGTTACCTGCCAGCGAACCCCAACCCGAAGCCCCCCCAAGCGACCCGTTCCCGCTGCGTATCGACAGCATCAAGCTCAGTGGCGGCTACCTGCACTTCGAGGATGAGCGCCCCAGCGAGCCGATCGAATTCATCTACGACGACATGAACCTGGAGCTGAAGAACCTCAGCACCCTGCCGGACGACAACGCCGACATGACCTTGGTGGCGCTTGGCCCCAACGGCGGGCGGGTGGACTGGAACGGCACCCTCAGCCTGGCGCCGATCGCCTCGCAAGGCACGCTGAAAGTCACCGACGGCAAGATGAAGCTGTTCTGGCCCTATGTGCGCGATGCCTTGCCCCTTGTGCTCGAAGACGGCGTGGTCAACCTCGACACCCACTACAAGCTCAACCTGTCCAAGGAAACCGAGCTGTTGCTCGACAACACCTCGCTCAAGGTTGCGCCTTTCGCCATCAAAGCACCGGATGGCCGGCCGCTGGTGCGCCTGGCCAACCTGGAGGTGAGCGAGACGTCCATCGACCTGGCCAAGCAACTGGTCACCGTCGGCAAGGTCCGCAGCGAAAAACTGGAAACCTGGGCGGCCCTGGAAAAGGATGGCCAGCTCGACTGGCAGACGCTGTTCGCCAGCCAGCCGGCCAAGCCCTCACCGAAAGAAAAGGCCGAGCCGGCGGCTGCCGAACCGACCGCAGAAGAAAAAGCCGCTAAAGCGCCAAGCAAGCCCTGGCAGGTACTGCTCAAGGACGTGCAGCTGCGCAACTATCAGGTGCACCTCGCCGACCGTAGCCAGAAGGAGCCGGTGGCGCTGGACGTTGGCCCGCTGAACCTCGACATGCAGGGTTTCGACAGCCTCAACCAGTCGCCTTTCACCCTCAAGCTCGACACCGGCATTGGTAAACAAGGCAAGCTGCAGGCGGCAGGTGAAGTGAACCTGGCGCCGGTCACGGCCAAGCTCGATGTCAGCACCCGTGACATCGACCTGCGCGTCGCCCAGGCCTACATCAGCCCGTTCATTCGCCTCGAACTGCGCAGTGGCATGCTCGCCAGCGACCTCAAGGTCGACCTCAAGAGCACCGAACCACTGGCCTTCAGCGTTGCCGGCAAGGCTCAGGTCAACCAGCTGCACACCCTGGACACCATCAAGGGCCGAGACTTCGTCAAATGGCAGCAAGTCAACGTCGACGGCCTGTCGTATGTACACGGTGATGCCTTGTCGATCGACAAGGTGACCCTGCTGCAGCCCTATGCGCGCTTCATCATCAACGAAGACCGCACCACCAGCGTCGACGACCTGCTCATCCCGCAGCCGGCCGGCGCGCCGGCCCGCAGCCCGGCCAAGCCAGGCAGTGCCTCGGGCAGCAAGCCCTTGGGCATCCACATCGGCCAGATCGACATCAACGATGGCTCGGCCAACTTCGCCGACCTGACCCTGACCCCGAACTTCGCCACCGCCATCCAGCAGCTCAATGGCCAGATCGGCACCATCGACAACCGCAAGCCGGCACCGGCCAAGGTCGATGTCAAAGGCAAGGTCGACCGTTATGCCCCGGTCACCATCAAGGGCGCACTCAACCCGTTCAACCCGCTGGCCAGCCTGGATATCGCCACCAGCTTCAAGCGCGTCGAACTGACCACCTTGACGCCCTACTCCGGCAAGTTCGCTGGCTTTCGCATCCGCAAGGGGCGCTTGAACCTCGACCTGCATTACCTGATCACCAACGGCCAGCTCAAGGCCGAGAACAAGGTGGTGGTCGAGCAGCTGCAACTGGGTGAAAAGGTCGACAGCCCGGATGCGGTGGACCTGCCGATCCGCCTGGCGATTGCCCTGCTCAAGGACACCGAAGGGCGGATCTCCATCGAACTGCCGGTTTCAGGTGACCTGAACAACCCGCAGTTCAGCGTCATGCCGATCGTTTGGCAGACCCTGCGCAACCTGGTGCTGCGTGCGGCCCAGGCGCCGTTCAAGTTTATCGGTGGGCTGATTTCTGGTGGCGGCTCGGAAGACCTCGGTACGGTGGCGTTTGCCCCTGGCTCCAGTGAACTCAGTGGCGATGCGCAGTCGACGCTGGACAAGCTCGCTTCCGCCCTCAAGGAACGCCCGGAGCTGCGCCTGGAGATCGAGGGGACCAGCGCGCAGAGCAGCGACGGCCCATTGATTGCCCAGCAACGCCTGGAGCGCGAATACCAGGCGAACTGGTACAAGATCCTGCAGCGTCGTGGTGACAAGGTACCGGCCAATGCCTCGATGCTACAGGTCGATGACAGCGACAAGCCGGCGATGCTCGAAGGTATCTACCGCACCCGCCTGAAGCAGCAGCCACCGGCTGAATGGGAACAACTGAGCCGGGACGAGCGCACCGCCAAGCTGCGCGAGGCGGTGATCAAGTCGTGGGCTGAAAGCACGGCATTGCTGCGCACCCTTGGCCAGGAGCGGGCCAGCAGCATCAAGGACTACCTGGTCGACAAGGGCAAGCTCGAGGATGACCGGGTGTACTTCATCGATACCAACCTGGGGCAGGCTGAGAGCGATGGGCGGGTGGTCACGCCGATGCATCTGGATGCTGAATGAGCGGCGTCAGCCGCCAAGGGCCGGGGCAGGCTTACACCAGACGCTGGCCCGACACCGACGGGTGATACAGCGGCTGCACCTTGTTGCCCGCCGGGTCCAGCAAGTGGAAGCTGCGCGCTCCATCACCATGGTTGAACGGCTTGTCGAGCAAGGTAACCCCACGCGCCTTGAAGTACTGATACCAGGCCTCCAACTCCTCGACGCTATCGACGATGAAACCGTAATGGTCCAGGGTCTGCAGCCCATTGGCCGCCCCTGCCCCACGCCCCAGCGACAGGTTGTCGTTACCGCAGGTCAGGTATACCAGGTCTTCGTTGGCCCGGTTCAGCACCTCCATGCCCATCACATCGACATAGAAACGCTCGCACTCCTCCAGGTTGGGCACCAGCAAGGCAATATGGCGCAGGCCATTCAGGCGACCGGGACGGGCAGGTAATTCGGACATTGGCGAGACTCCATTTTTGTATACAATTCATAATTGAATTTAAAACAAAAGGAGCGCCTTGTGTATAGCCTGTTCATCAAGACCCGCGTCAAACCCGGCTGCGCAGAAGACTTTCTCACCGCCATCAAGGTCAATGCCGCTGCCTCCGTCGCCACCGAGCCAGGCTGCCTGGTGTTCGATGTCTCCCAGGACCGCATCGACCCAGACGTGATCTACCTGTACGAGATCTATCGCGACGACGATGCGTACGAAGCGCACACCCAGACAGCCCATTTCCGCGACAGCCGCCCGTTGGTCGAGCCACTGATCGTCGAGCAGGCGTGCTTTGAAAGCGATGTGATCGCCCGTAACCCGGTGTACTGAGGCCCAATGAAAAAGCCCCGGCAATTGCCGGGGCTTCGCTGCAGGTGGCCAAATCCCTCTGGCCGACGGGACATTCCTTATTCGGCTTTCAAGCCATCAGCCATCACGCTTTTTACGCCTTTGATGTTCTTGGTGATGCGGACAGCTTCAGCCTTTTGCGATTCAGTCACCTTCACGTCAGAAGACAGCGAAACGACACCGTGGCTGGTTTCCACTTTGATATCGCTACCCGGTACGCCTTTCTCGGTCATCAGGTCAGCTTTGACCTTGGTGGTGATCCAGGTATCAGAGCCTTCCTGTTTGGCGTTGTCCACGGTATTGGCAGCCATCATCAGCGGAGCCTGAGTGGCCTCGGCAGCAAAGGCACCGTTGGCCATGGTCAGGGTCAGCGCGGTAGCAGTAGCGGCAGCAATGGCGAACTTCTTCATTTGGGTCACTCCTGTTTGTCGAAAGGTCTGCGCCGTATGTCCTGGCGGCAGGTAAGAGTGTAGCTGCATGTGCTGTGCCAGCTTTTCCGCTTCGCTTGTTCCCTTATAAATCAATAAGTTAGGGAAAATTGACGCTAACGGATGTCGTGCATTTTGCAATCAGGGCGAAAAACCTGCATGCAAGATGCAAGTCCGCAAAAGGTTCCCGAAAGCCATAAAAAAAGGGCCCCGACGGGGCCCTTCTTCTGGTGCGTGTCAGTCGCTTAGACGCCCGAAGCCTTGGCAGCGGCAACGTCTTTGATCGACAGCTTGATACGGCCGCGGTTGTCCACGTCCAGTACCAGCACTTCGACTTCCTGACCTTCTTTCAGCACGTCGGTCACTTTCTCTACGCGAGCGTCGCTCAGCATCGAGATGTGCACCAGGCCGTCCTTGCCAGGCAGGATGTTGACGAAGGCGCCGAAATCGACGATGCGCTCGACCTTGCCGACGTAGATCTTGCCGATCTCGGCCTCGGCGGTGATACCCAGGATGCGCTGCTTGGCAGCGTCTGCCGCTTCCTTGGTCTCGCCGAAGATCTTGATCGAGCCGTCGTCTTCGATGTCGATCGACGCTTTGGTCTCTTCGCAGATGGCGCGAATGGTAGCGCCGCCTTTGCCGATGACATCACGGATCTTGTCGGTGTCGATCTTCATCGCGATCATGGTCGGGGCGTTGGCCGACAGCTCGGTACGCGACTCGCCAATGATCTGGTTCATCTGGCCGAGGATGTTCAGGCGCGCTTCCAGGGCTTGGCCCAGGGCGATTTCCATGATCTCTTCGGTGATGCCGTTGATCTTGATGTCCATCTGCAGTGCGGTAACACCTTTGGCGGTACCTGCAACCTTGAAGTCCATGTCGCCGAGGTGGTCTTCGTCACCGAGGATGTCGGTCAGGACTGCGAACTTCTCGCCTTCCTTGACCAGGCCCATGGCGATACCGGCAACTGGAGCCTTCATCGGTACGCCAGCGTCCATCAGTGCCAGGGAGGCACCGCAGACCGAAGCCATGGAGCTGGAACCGTTGGATTCGGTGATTTCCGAAACCACGCGGATGGTGTACGGGAACACGTCAGCGGCAGGCAGCATGGCCTGAACCGAACGACGGGCCAGACGGCCGTGGCCGATTTCGCGGCGGCCGGCACCACCCATGCGACCACACTCGCCTACCGAGAACGGTGGGAAGTTGTAGTGCAGCATGAACGGGTCTTTCTTCTCGCCTTCGAGGGTGTCCAGCAGCTGGGCGTCACGTGCAGTACCGAGGGTCGCTACGACCAGGGCCTGGGTTTCACCACGGGTGAACAGTGCCGAACCGTGAGTCTTCGGCAGCACACCGACTTCGATGTTCAGCGGGCGAACAGTTTTGGTGTCGCGGCCGTCGATACGTGGCTTGCCGTTGACGATGTTTTCGCGAACGGTGCGGTATTCGATTTCGCCGAAGATGTCTTTGACTTCACCAGCCGAAGGTTGGCCTTCTTCACCGGAGAACTTGGCAACCGCCTGGTCGCGCAGCTCGCCCAGGCGCGCATAGCGGTCGGCCTTGACGGTGATGGTATAAGCCTGGGAAACGGCTTCGCCGAATTCGGCGCGGATGGCGTTGAACAGTTCAGTGTTGGCAACGGCCGGTTTCCAGTCCCAGGTCGGCTTGGCAGCTTCAGCGGCCAGCTCTTTGACAGCCTGGATAACAACCTGGAACTCGTCGTGGGCGAACAGGACGGCGCCCAGCATCTGGTCTTCGGTCAGCTCTTGAGCTTCCGATTCAACCATCAGCACAGCGTCGGAAGTACCGGCAACGACCATGTCCAGGCTCGAGGCAGCCAGTTGCTCGTAGGTCGGGTTCAGCAGGTAGCCGGTGCTTTCGTGGAAGGCAACGCGGGCAGCGCCGATCGGGCCTTCAAACGGAATGCCGGAGATCGCGAGGGCAGCCGAGGTACCGATCATCGCAGCGATGTCCGGATCGGTCTTCTTGCTGGTGGAAACCACGGTGCAGACAACCTGCACTTCGTTCATGAAACCTTCTGGGAACAGCGGGCGGATCGGACGGTCGATCAGGCGCGAGGTCAGCGTCTCTTTCTCGGAAGGACGGCCTTCACGCTTGAAGAAGCCACCCGGGATCTTGCCGGCGGCGTAGGTCTTTTCCTGGTAGTGGACCGACAGCGGGAAGAAACCCTTGCCTGGATCGGCCTGTTTGGCACCGACCACGGTCACCAGCACGGTGACATCGTTGTCGACGGTAACCAGCACGGCGCCGGTTGCCTGACGGGCGATACGGCCCGTTTCGAGAGTAACGGTCGATTGACCGAACTGGAATTTCTTGATTACCGGGTTCACGGTTTCCTACCTTTTTCAGTGGCTCTGGGGGAACTGGTTTCTTGCGAATTCTTGGGCAGAACGGGGAATCGGCCCCATTGACCGTCCAGATACAACACGAGGTTGGGAGCCTGGCTGCTGCGCGGTAAACCGCTCAGCAAAACCAGGCTGCCAACCTCGGAGATACGCGTGGCGTGCCCGACGGCGAAGCTGCAAAACAGCATAGCCGAAGCTTGCGACACGCCATGCACACCACTGACCAGGCCGCTATTAGCGACGCAGGCCCAGGCGACCGATCAGGGCGCTGTAACGAGTGGTGTCTTTACCCTTCAGGTAGTCCAGCAGCTTACGACGCTGGTTAACCATACGGATCAGACCACGACGGGAGTGGTGGTCTTTGTCGTTGGCCTTGAAGTGGCCTTGCAGCTTGTTGATGTTGGCGGTCAGCAGAGCAACCTGCACTTCCGGGCTACCGGTATCGCCGGCGGCTTGCTGGTAATCGGCAACGATCTGAGCTTTTTCTTCAACGCTGAGGGCCATGAGGCTTCTCCAAATTAAACGGATCCCGCAAGCGGGTTCCAATAGGCCAGGGACAAAACCCTGTATTAATAAAATGAGCTGTGACCGTGCCTACTGACAGCCACCCTCGGTCCACCGGTTTCAGCCAAAGCCTCGGCCTGTGGTTTCGGTCATTCCGACCGAATCAGTCGACGCGGCGCAATGCGCCCGTCTTCGCTCACTTCACCGATACCGATGAAGCGACCATTGTGATCCTGTACGCGGACCATGCCGAACTGCGGTGCATCCGGCGCACGCACTGCCTGGCCATGCAGCCAGTAGAAAGCGCTGTGCTCGGACAGGCACACAAGTGGCCAGTCCAGCAGCCCGCTGTCGGACGGCATCAGGAAGCCATCGAGCGCTTCGTTGCCACCTTCGGCATGGGCCTGCTCGAGTTCCTCGAGGGTTACCGTCTGGGCCAGGGCGAAAGGCCCGGCCTGGGTCCGGCGCAGTTCGGCGACATAAGCGCCGCAGCCCAGGGCCTCGCCGATATCCTCCACCAGGGTGCGGATATAGGTGCCTTTGCTGCAGCCAACCGACAACCGCGCACGGGTGCCTTCGCACTCGAGCAACTCCAAGCGGCCAATAGTAACAGAACGCGCCTCGCGCTCCACTACCTCTCCTGCACGCGCCAGTTTGTACAGCGGCTGGCCGTCGCGCTTGAGCGCCGAGTACATCGGCGGTACTTGAAGGATTTCACCGCGAAAACGCGGGATCACGGCTTCGATATCGGCGCGACCAACGGTCACCTCGCGGGTCTGCAGGACTTCGCCTTCAGCGTCCGCGGTGCTGGTAGTCTGCCCCATCTGCATGACCGTTTCGTAGCCCTTGTCGGAATCGAGCAGGTACTGCGAAAACTTGGTCGCCTCACCGAAGCACAACGGCAGCACGCCGGTGGCCAGCGGGTCGAGGCTGCCGGTGTGGCCGGCCTTCTCGGCATTGAGCAGCCAGCGGACCTTCTGCAGCGCAGCGTTGGAGGTGAAACCCAGCGGCTTGTCGAGCAGGATGATGCCGCTGACATTGCGGCGGATACGTTTGACCTGGGCCACCGTTTACTCCTTGGCGTCCAGCTCGTCGGCATCCTTGTGCAGGCGGTCTTCGGCCACTGCACGCTCGATCAGCGCCGACAGGTGGACACCGCGGCTGACACTTTCATCGAAGTGGAAGTGCAACTGCGGCACGCTGCGCAGCTGCATCGAGCGGCCCAGGTGCAGGCGCAGGAAGCTTGCGGCGCTGTTCAGGGCCTTGAGCGACTGCTGCACGGCGTCTGGCGCTTCTTCGCCCATGACGGTGATGAAGACCTTGGCATGGCCCAGGTCGCGGCTCACATCCACGGCGGTGATGGTCACCAGACCGACGCGTGGGTCTTTGACTTCACGGCGGATCAGCTCGGCCAGCTCACGCTGCATCTGATCACCGATACGTTGGGTACGGCTGTATTCTTTGGCCATTCTTGCTACCTGTAACTTAAAGCGGCAAACGCCCGGTGAGGCTGAAGCCTGACCGGGCGCTACCTACTGAGGCGCTGCCCACCGCCCTGCGGCGGGGGCTGGCGCCCTGCTCACCCTTAAAGGGTACGAGCAACCTGGACTTTCTCGAAGACTTCGATCTTGTCGCCGACCTTGACGTCGTTGTAGCTCTTGACGCCAATACCGCACTCCATGCCCGAACGTACTTCGGAAGCGTCGTCCTTGAAGCGACGCAGCGATTCCAGCTCGCCTTCGAAGATCACAACGTCTTCGCGCAGTACGCGGATCGGACGGTTGCGGTACACGGTACCTTCGATGACCATACAGCCAGCGATGGCGCCGAACTTCGGCGAACGGAACACGTCACGGACTTCTGCAACACCCAGGATGTTCTCGCGAACATCGCTGCCGAGCATGCCGGTCAGGGCCTTCTTGACGTCTTCGATGATGTCGTAGATCACGTTGTAGTAACGCATATCCAGACCTTCCTGCTCGACGATCTTGCGCGCGCCGGCATCGGCACGCACGTTGAAGCCGAACAGTACTGCATTCGAAGCCAGCGCCAGGTTGGCGTCGCTTTCGGTGATACCACCGACGCCGCCACCGATCACACGCACCTGAACTTCGTCGTTGCCCAGACCAGCAAGCGAGCCCTGCAGTGCTTCCAGGGAACCGCGCACGTCGGTCTTGAGGACGATGTTGAGGGTCTTCTTCTCTTCCTGACCCATGGTCTCGAAGATGTTTTCCAGCTTGCCGGCGTGAGCACGGGCCAGCTTGACCTCGCGGTACTTGCCTTGACGGAACAGGGCAACTTCGCGGGCCTTCTTCTCGTCGGCAACCACGGACAGCTCGTCACCGGCTTCCGGGGTACCGTCCAGGCCGAGGATCTCGACCGGGATCGACGGGCCGGCTTCCTTCACAGGCTTGCCGTTCTCGTCGAGCATGGCGCGCACGCGGCCATAGTTGGAGCCGCACAGGACCATGTCGCCCTGACGCAGGGTACCGTCCTGAACCAGGATGGTCGCCACCGGGCCACGGCCCTTGTCCAGGCGCGATTCAACGACCACGCCACGACCTGGAGCGGTCGGAGTAGCCTTGAGCTCGAGGATCTCGGCCTGCAGCAGAACGGCTTCGAGCAGTTCGTCTACACCCGTACCCATCTTCGCCGAAACCTTGACGAACGGCGTGTCACCACCCCAGTCCTCGGAGGTCACGCCTTCGACCGACAGTTCGTTGCGGATGCGATCGAGATCGGCGCCCGGTTTGTCGATCTTGTTCACCGCTACCACCAGCGGAACGCCAGCTGCCTTGGCATGCTGAACGGCTTCGCGGGTCTGCGGCATCACGCCGTCGTCCGCCGCCACCACCAGGATGACGATGTCGGTAGCCTTGGCACCACGAGCACGCATCTGAGTGAACGCTGCGTGGCCCGGGGTATCGAGGAAGGTGACCATGCCGCGGTCGGTTTCCACGTGGTAGGCACCGATGTGCTGGGTAATACCACCGGCTTCGCCAGCAGCAACCTTGGCACGACGGATGTAGTCGAGCAGCGAGGTCTTGCCATGGTCAACGTGACCCATGACAGTAACCACCGGCGCACGCGACTCGGTCTGGCCTTCGAACTTCAGCGATTCGGCCAGGGAGTCTTCCAGGGCGGTATCGCTGACCAGAGTGACCTTGTGGCCCAGCTCTTCTGCGATCAGCTGAGCGGTTTCCTGGTCGAGCACCTGGTTGATGGTAACCGGGGTGCCCATCTTGAACATGAACTTGACCACTTCGGCGCCCTTGACGGACATCTGGTTGGCCAGTTCGGAAACCGTGATGGTTTCGCCGATGGTCACGTCACGAATGACGGGGCCGGTCGGGTTCTGGAAGCCGTGCTGGTTACGCTTCTTCAGCTTGCTCTTGCCACCACGGCCACGACGAGCGCCATCGCTCTCTTCGTCGGTGGTGCGCGGTGCGGCGCGAGGAGTCGGAGCCTTTTCCTTCTCCTTGACCTTGACCTTGATCGACACGCGCGGCGCTTCGCCACGACGCTCGCCACCACGACGGTCTTCGTCACGGGTGCGGCCTTCGTTGCGACGGGCTTCGTCCTTCTTGCGCTCGGCAGCACGGGCTGCGGCGTCTTCGGACGCAGGCACGTCGGCGACTACCGGAGCTGGAGCGGCAGCAGGCGCTGGCTCGGCCTTGGCGGCAGGCGCAGGGGCTGGCGCTGCAGCAGCGCTATCGGCTGCCAGACGGCGAGCCTGATCTTCGTTGCGCTGGCGAACTTCGGCGTCAACCTTGTCGCGAGCGGCATTTTCAGCCGCGCGGCGCTCATCCAGCTCACGCTTCTGCTCAGCCTGGACTTCTTCCGGGCTGCGCTGCACGAAAACTTTCTTCTTGCGTACTTCTACGCTGATGCTCTTGCTACCGGCGACACGCAGGGTGCTGGTGGTCTTGCGCTGCAAGGTAATCTTGCGCGGCTCTTCCACCTTGCTCTTGTGGCTGCTCTTCAAATGGGTCAGCAGAGTCTGCTTCTCATTGTCGGTCACTACCTGACCGGCGTCGGTGTGCGGCAGACCTGCCTCACGCATCTGCTGCAGCAGGCGCTCTACCGGTGCCTCGACCTCTTGGGCCAGTTCTTTCACCGTGACTTGCGTCATGCACTTCTCTCCTCAGGCCGCGCCTAATTACTCGAACCAATGGGCTCGGGCGGCCATGATCAACTTGCCGGCACGCTCTTCGTCGATGCCGTCGATGTCGAGCAGGTCGTCAATCGACTGCTCGGCCAGGTCTTCGCGGTTAACCACGCCGCGCACCGCCAGTTCAGCCGCCAGGTCCTTGTCCATGCCCTCAAGGGAGAGCAGGTCTTCGGCCGGGTGGGCGTCTGCCAGTTTTTCTTCGGTAGCGATGGCCTTGGTCAACAAACGGTCCTTGGCTCGAGCGCGGAGCTCATTGACGATATCTTCGTCAAAGCCATCGATGTTGAGCATTTCTTCCAACGGTACGTAGGCAATTTCTTCGAGGCTAGTGAAGCCTTCGTCGACCAGCACTTGGGCCAGCTCCTCGTCGACTTCCAGTTCATCGATGAAATTGCGCAGGATGTCGCCGGTTTCGGCCTGTTGCTTGGCCTGGATGTCCTTCTCGGTCATCACGTTCAGGGTCCAGCCGGTCAGCTGACTGGCCAAACGAACGTTCTGACCGCCACGGCCAATGGCCTGGGCCAGGTTGTCCTCGGCGACGGCGATGTCCATGGCATGGGCATCCTCGTCAACGATGATCGCCGCGACTTCAGCCGGCGACATGGCGTTGATGACGAACTGCGCCGGGTTATCGTCCCACAGGACGATATCCACACGCTCACCGCCCAACTCTCCGGATACGGCCTGGACACGCGAACCGCGCATGCCGATACAGGCACCTTGCGGGTCGATGCGCTTGTCCTTGGAGCGGACGGCGATCTTGGCACGCGACCCCGGATCACGGGATGCAGCCATGACTTCGATAAGGCCTTCAGCAATTTCCGGCACTTCAATGCGGAACAGCTCGATCAGCATCTGCGGCGCAGTGCGCGAAAGAATCAGCTGAGGGCCACGGTTTTCGGTGCGAATTTCCTTGAGCAGTGCGCGCAGGCGCACACCGACCCGGAAGGTCTCGCGTGGAATGATGTCTTCGCGCGCCAGCAAGGCCTCGGCGTTGTTGCCCAGGTCGACGATGACGTTGTCGCGGGTGACCTTCTTGACGGTGCCGGAGATGATCTCGTTGACCCGCTCGCGGTAGGCGTCGACCACCTGGGCGCGCTCGGCTTCACGGACCTTCTGCACGATGACCTGCTTGGCGGTCTGCGCGGCGATACGGCCGAACTCGATGGACTCGATCTTTTCTTCGATCACATCACCGACTTTCGCTTCCGGGTGAGTGTCCTTGATCTTGTCCAGCCAGGTTTCGATCGCCGGATCGTCCAGGTCGTTCTCGTCGACCACGGTCCAGCGACGGAAAGTCTCGTAGCTACCGGTGTGGCGGTTGATTTCCACACGCAGGTCGACTTCGTCCTCAAAACGTTTTTTGGTTGCAGTAGCCAGGGCCACTTCCAGCGCTTCGAAAATGACGCCGGGCGGTACACCTTTTTCGTTGGATACCGATTCAACAACCAGCAGTACTTCTTTGCTCATCGTACGCCTCGCCTTGCGCAAGCCATTGGGCCCGGATAGTCCGCCGGGCCCGGCACGTCTCAGTCAAAACTGGGAATAATATTGGCCTTGTCGATCGAGTCGATCGGCAGCAGGAACTCTTGGTTATCCACCTGGACCACCACATCCTGATCCTCCACACCGCGGAGAAGGCCCTGGAAGTTACGACGACCCTCGAAGGGTGAACGCAGCTTGATCTTCACTTGTTCGCCGGCATGCGAGGCAAACTGTTCCAGAGTGAACAGTGGGCGATCCATGCCTGGAGAGGAGACCTCAAGGGTGTATTCGCTGCTGATCGGATCTTCCACATCGAGGATCGCGCTGGCCTGACGGCTGACTGCTTCGCAGTCGTCCACCAGGATGCCGTCTTTCTTGTCGATATAGATGCGCAGTACCGAATGCTTACCCTGGGATACGAATTCGATCCCCCAGCACTGATAGCCCAGACCCTCGACCACCGGGGCCAACAAGGCCTGCAACTGTTCTAGCTTGCTCGACACCTGAACCCCCTCGTGCATGCTGTGCAAATAAAAAATGGGCGAAGCGCCCATCCCTGAAAGCGCCGTAGGACAACGACGCCGTAAATTTTGTTCGGCTAGCAAAAAGCCCCTGAAAAGGGGCTCCGCTGAAGCTGGTTGCGGGGGCTGGATTTGAACCAACGACCTTCGGGTTATGAGCCCGACGAGCTACCAAGCTGCTCCACCCCGCGACAAAGCTGGGGCGAAAGTATAAGACTTAACCTGCTTATGGGTCAAACCCAAACCTTCACCTGCAAGAAAGCCCGCTAAAGCGGGCTCTCAAGCTTCAATTGGTACCGAGAAGGGGACTCGAACCCCTACACCCTATGGGCACAACCACCTCAAGGTTGCGTGTCTACCAATTCCACCACCTCGGCAATACTACATTTGAAACCCGTTACTTCTGCTCTTCGGCTGGAGGAGGAACATCACCTTTAGGGGCGGTGTCACTCTTCTGCTCCTGGAGCACCGGTACATCATCATTAACTGCCGGTTTCTGCGGCTCTTTCACTTCAAGCACTGCTGGATCTGGAAGACCTGCTTGGCTAAGCTGGTGAGCTTGTTGCTTCGCGAAGTATCCTAACCCAAGTGCTGTCAAAAAGAAAGTGGCAGCGAGTATTGCAGTCAATTTACTCAGGAACGTTGCAGAGCCTTGGCTCCCGAACACGGTATTAGAGGCACCCGCGCCGAAAGATGCACCTGCTTCCGCACCTTTACCCTGTTGAAGCAGAACCAGCACTACCAGCGAAAGCGCTGCCAACAGATGAAAAACAACGATAACTGTTTCCAGCATTTGTTCAGTTTCCTGCGGCGCGACAAATTGCACCGAATTCGTCTGCGTTCAGGGACGCTCCACCAATGAGCCCCCCATCGATATCCGGCATGCCGAACAGTTCGGCCGCATTGGCCGCCTTCACGCTGCCGCCGTAGAGAAGCTGCACATTCGCGGCAACTTCGGCGTCTTCGGCCGCCAACTGAGCACGGATGGCTGCATGCACATCCTGAGCCTGCTGAGGCGAAGCCGTCAAACCTGTGCCAATGGCCCAAACCGGCTCATAGGCGATTACAGCATTGGCAAAAGCCTTAACACCGAACGCGTCGATGATACTGCTTAGTTGACCCCCGACAACTTCGAGTGTCTTGCCTGCCTCGCGCTCTTCGAGAGTCTCCCCTACGCAGAGCACCGGCATTAAACCACTAAGTTGAGCGGCTGCAAACTTCTCTTTCAGCACTTCTTCACTTTCGCCGATGATCTGGCGACGCTCGGAGTGGCCAATCAAGACCAACTTGCAACCCGCTTCAACCAACTGACTTGGTGCAACTTCACCGGTCAGCGCGCCCTCTTCGGGCTTTACCGCAGAATTCTGTGCTCCGACAGTGATCCCCTTGCCCTTCAGCCCATCAACCACTTGATTGATGAACAGCGTTGGCGGGAACACTGCGACTTCAACACCATTTGGCACCGGCATGTTGCCCAGGCCCAGGATCAGCTCAGCGACGCTGGCGCGGGTACCGTGCATCTTCCAGTTACCAGCTACCATAGGGCGACGCATGCTTTACCTCGTCGGTCAAAGTGGGCGCAGATCTTACCCAACCCGATCTGCGCTGGCAAGCCTCTTTCAGGCACAAACTTCTGCGACCAGCTTGGCCAGGGTTTCGGCATGGCCACGCACCTGGTTTTCGTCGTCACCTTCGACCATCACCCGCACCAAAGGCTCGGTGCCGGACTTGCGCAGCAGCACACGCCCACGCCCAGCCATGGCCTCAGTGACCTTGGCACTGGCTTCCTTGACGGCCGGATGCGCCAGGGGATCAACCTTGCTAGCACCGAAACGCACGTTGATCAGCACCTGCGGGCATTTGCGCAGGGCCTGACGCGCCTGCGCCAGGGTCTCGCCGCGGCGTTTGAGCGCCATCAGCACCTGCAGCGCGGCAATGATCGCATCACCGGTAGTGGTGTGGTTGCAGCACACGACGTGCCCCGAGTTCTCACCACCCAGCAGCCAGTCGCGCTCGAGCAACTCGGCCATCACATAGCGATCGCCGACCTTGGCCCGCACGAACGGAATGTCCAGGTCCTTGAGCGCAAGCTCCAGGCCCAGGTTGCTCATCAACGTGCCAACTACGCCGCCTTGCAGCTTGCCGCGCTCATGCAGGTCACGAGCGATGATGAACAGCAGCTCATCGCCATCGACGATGGCCCCGGTGTGATCGACCATCAATACCCGGTCACCATCGCCGTCGAAGGCAATGCCCAAGTCGGCATGCCCCACCAGCACGGCAGCCTGCAACGATTCGATGTGGGTCGAACCGCAGCCCTCATTGATGTTCAGGCCATCCGGCTGTGCATGCAGCACGGTCACATCGGCACCAAGCTCGCGGAATACGCTCGGGGCAACCTTGTAGGTGGCACCGTGGGCGCAGTCGACCACCAGCTTGAGCCCGTCGAAGCTGGTGCTGCTCGGCACGCTGCTTTTGCAGAATTCGATATAGCGACCAGCCGCATCGTTGATACGGGAAACCTTGCCCAGCTTGCTCGACTCGACCACGGTCATTGGCTGATCGAGCAACTCCTCGATCATCAGCTCGACTTCGTCGGGCAGCTTGGTGCCCTGGCCGGAGAAGAACTTGATGCCGTTGTCGTCGTGCGGGTTGTGCGAAGCACTGATGACGATGCCAGCCTCGGCATGGAAGGTGCGGGTCAGGTAAGCGATGGCCGGCGTCGGCATCGGCCCGAGCAGCATCACATCAGCCCCCGCTGCAGACAAGCCGGCTTCGAGCGCAGACTCGAACATGTAACCGGAAATACGCGTGTCCTTGCCCACCAGCACGCGGCAATGGCCCTGCTTGCGGAAGGCCATGCCGGCAGCCCAGCCCAACTTCAGCATGAAGTCCGGGGTGATCGGAAATTCGCCGACGCGGCCACGGATGCCGTCGGTACCAAAGTATTTTCTGCTCATAGGGACTCCAATGTTCTTATTCGGCGTTCTGTACCGCGGCAATCATGCGCACCACATCGACAGTCTCGGCCACATCATGGACGCGCAGGATACTGGCCCCCTTGGTCATGGCCAGAGCCGCCAGCGCGAGGCTGCCGTACAGTCGCTCACCGACCGGACGATCCAGCGTCAGGCCGATCATGCTCTTGCGCGAAACGCCCACCAGTAGTGGGCGCCCAAGGCGATAGAGCGCTTCCATGTGCTTGAACAGGCTGAGGTTGTGCGCCAGTGTCTTGGCGAAGCCGAAGCCTGGATCAAGAATGATTCGTTCGGCAGGGATGCCCGCTGCTGCGCAGGCGGCCATCCGCTGTTCAAGATAGCGCGTTACGTCGGCAGTCACATCTTCGTAATGCGGATCGTCCTGCATGTTCCCCGGCTCGCCACGCATGTGCATCAGGCATACCGGTAAGCCGGTATCCGCCGCCGCATCCAGGGCGCCATCGCGCTCCAGGGCTCGCACATCGTTGATCAGGCCAGCACCCAGCCGCGCCGACTCGCGAATCACCGCAGGCGTTGAGGTATCCACCGAAATGACCACATCGAGACGGCTGTTGATGGCTTCGACCATCGGCGCAACGCGCTCCAACTCTTCGGTCACGGAAACTGCACGCGCACCGGGGCGAGTCGACTCACCACCGATATCGATCAGCGTGGCGCCCGCCGCAACCATCGCCTCGGCATGACGCAACGCTTCATCGCGCTGGCTGAAACGGCCACCGTCGGAGAAGGAATCGGGAGTGATATTCAGGATACCCATGACATGGGTACGGGAAAGATCAAGAACCCGGTTGCCGCAAGGCAACCGGGTCGGGTACAGCTCTGAGCTCATAAGTGCCCTTAGTGTTGAGCCGCTGGGCCGCCGATTGGCGATTCCGGGCGATCATTCTGGGCAGTCGGGGTGCCCGAATCCTTGTCGTCATCCCAATCACGGGGTTCGCGCGGAGTGCGGCCAGCCATGATGTCGTCAATCTGATCGGCATCGATGGTCTCATACTTCATCAGCGCTTCCGTCATCGCCTCGAGCTTGTCGCGATTGTCGATCAGCAGCTGCTTGGCAGTGGCATAGCACTGATCGATGATGCTGCGCACTTCGGAGTCGATCAGCTTTGCCGTCTCGCCGGAGACGCTGGCGTGCTGGCTGGCAGCACTACGACCGAGGAACACCTCGCCCTCCTCTTCCGCATACATCAGCGGACCGAGCTTTTCCGACAGGCCCCACTTGGTCACCATGTTACGAGCGATCTGACTGGCTCGCATGATGTCGTTGGAAGCACCGGTGGTAACGCCATCGAAGCCCAGGGTCATCTCCTCGGCGATCCGGCCACCGTACAGGGAGCAGATCTGGCTGATCAGCGCACGCTTGGACAGGCTGTAGCGGTCTTCTTCCGGCAGGAACATGGTGACACCCAGGGCACGACCACGCGGGATGATCGAAACCTTGTAGACCGGATCGTGCTCAGGCACCAGGCGACCGACAATAGCGTGACCGGCCTCGTGATAGGCGGTGTTCCTTTTCTCCTTCTCGGACATGACCATGGTCTTGCGCTCGGCGCCCATCATGATCTTGTCCTTGGCCAGCTCGAACTCTTTCATCTCGACCAGGCGCTTGTTGGAGCGGGCGGCGAACAGCGACGCCTCGTTGACCAGGTTGGCCAGGTCGGCACCGGAGAAGCCCGGGGTACCACGGGCAATGACCGCCGGGTTGACGTTTTCGCCGACCGGCACCTTGCGCATGTGTACCTTGAGGATCTGCTCACGCCCACGGATATCCGGCAGGCCGACCACGACCTGACGGTCGAAGCGACCAGGGCGCAGCAGCGCAGGGTCGAGCACGTCCGGGCGGTTGGTGGCGGCAATGACGATGATGCCATCGTTCATTTCGAAGCCATCCATTTCCACCAGCAACTGGTTGAGGGTCTGCTCGCGCTCGTCGTGACCACCACCCATGCCGGCGCCGCGGTGGCGACCCACGGCGTCAATCTCGTCAATGAAGATGATGCACGGCGCGTGTTTCTTGGCCTGTTCGAACATGTCACGAACACGGCTGGCACCGACACCGACGAACATCTCGACGAAGTCGGAACCGGAAATGGTGAAGAACGGCACCTTGGCTTCACCTGCAATGGCCTTGGCCAGCAGGGTCTTACCGGTACCGGGCGGGCCGACCATCAGCACGCCACGCGGGATGCGGCCACCCAGGCGCTGGAACTTGCCTGGGTCACGCAGGAATTCGACCAGCTCACCAACCTCTTCCTTGGCCTCGTCGCAACCGGCGACGTCAGCCAGGGTGGTCTTGACCTGGTCTTCGGACAGCAGGCGCGCCTTGCTCTTGCCGAAGCTCATCGGCCCGCCCTTGCCGCCTGCACCACCTTGCATCTGGCGCATGAAGAACATGAACACGGCGATGATCACCAGGATCGGGAAGCTCGCGACCAGCAACTGAGTCCAGATGCTCTGCTGTTCAGGCTGCTTGCCTTCTACGACCACATGGTTGTCGACCAGGTCGCCGATCAGGCCATTGTCGGTGATGGCCGGACGCACGGTCTTGAAGTTGTCCCCGTCGGCGCGCTTGCCGGTAATGATGTAGCCGTCGACGGTCACACGCTCGACCTTGCCATCCTTGACCTGCTGGATGAAGTCGGAGTAGTTGAGGGTCTGCGGCTCGTTAGGGCTGGAGAAGTTGTTCATCACTGTCACCAGGACAGCTGCGATGATCAACCACAGGATCAGATTCTTTGCCATGTCGTTCAATTCGCTACCCTCTGAGGCCGGCGCACGACGCAGCCGTGCCTCGCATGATATTCATCGCCCTAACTTACTACATTACCTACGCATCCGCAGGCACCGTCTGTAACCCTTTGTGAAACCTAGACTACACGAAGTTCGGACGATCCAGACGGGGCAGCCGATTGGAAATAACTATCAGCCACCACGTGTCACGCCTTTCAAACGCCTTTGAAACCTTTGCCCAACAGGTACTGCTCGCGAGAACGGTCCCGCGAAGAGGACGGCTTGCGCATTTGTACCTTGTCGAACTTGGTGCGCACGTCCTTCAGGTACATATCGAAGCCTTCGCCCTGGAAAATCTTGATCAGGAAATCACCGCCAGGCTTCAGTACGCGGGTTGCCAGATCCAGGGCCAGCTCGCAAAGGAACATGGCGCGCGGCATGTCCACTTCGGGCGTACCACTCATATTGGGGGCCATGTCGGAAATCACAAGGTCTACGTGCGAATCGCCGACCGCCTGCAAAATCTGCTGGAGCACCGCGTCATCGGTGAAGTCGCCCTGAATGAAGGTCACATCCGGGATCGAGTCCATTTCCAGGATGTCAGAAGCGATCAGGCGGCCCTGGCCACCAATCAGACGACTGGTCACCTGTGACCAGCCACCCGGGGCCGCGCCGAGGTCGATTACACTCATGCCAGGGCGGATCAGACGGTCCTTTTCCTGGATCTCAAGGAGCTTGTAGCTCGCACGCGAACGGTAGCCATCCTTCTGTGCCTGTTTCACAAAAGGATCGTTGAAATGCTCTCGCAGCCAGTTTGCGCTGCTTTTGGAACGTTGTACCACGGGGCACCTCGATGATATGCGTCGTGATTGACTGGGCGGAGCCGGTGGCCCTCGGGTAAAATGCCGGTCAATTTTACAGAATCAGACGGAAAGGGTCAGATTATGCCGCTCAATAACGAGCAGAAGAAGCAATACAAGTCCATTGGTCATGACCTGAAGCCGGTCCTGATCGTTGCTGGCAACGGTTTGAACGAAGGCGTGATCGCCGAATTGGAGCGTGCACTGGTCGATCACGAACTGATCAAGGTCGAAATTCGCTCGGAAGATCGCGAAGAGCGCGCCGCCGTCATTGCCGAACTGTGCAAGGCCGGCCGTGCCGAACTGGTGCAGACCATCGGCAAGAAGGCACTGATCTATCGCAAGAATCCGCAGCCGAACAAGCAGCTGTCCAACATCCACCGTTACAAGTGACGGTGGCTCCGCTCAGTGGCGCGCCTGGCGCGCCCTGACCGGGACCGGTTGGGCCACCAGCACGATGCCGGAGAAGCCCAACACGAGAAAACAGAACATCTGCCAGCGCTCGCCGACCGAGATGCCATAGCGCAAGGTGTAATACCCCACGCAGGCCGCAAAGCCCAACAACAGCATCTGCCCGCGAAACTGCCGCCACCAGGCCGCCAGGCCGTCCACCCTTGCCAGCACCGCCAGCTGGGTCAACAAGCCAAGCAATGCCACGCCGATCAACCAGCGGTCGATCTGCCCGGCGACGTCCTGCACCAGCAAAGGTGCCAGGCCACTGACTTTCAGCGCCGGCACCAGCCCCACATGGAACACCCACAGGCCACCGACCCAGAAAACTTGGGCCAGCTGCCAGAGGATCCCCTCGAGGGATGGCGCCCGCAGGCGCCGGTCAGATGTGTTTGACTTCGACAATCTCGTACTCGACCGTACCGCTTGGCGTCTTCACCACCACGGTGTCACCTTCTTCCTTGCCAATGATGGCACGGGCGATCGGCGCACTGCTCGAAAGCTTGCCTATTTTCACGTCAGCTTCATCTTCGCCGACGATCTGGTAGGTCACTTCGTCACCGGTCTCGGTGTTGGCCAGCAACACGGTGGTGCCGAAAATCACCTTGCCGGTGTGCGGGATGGTGGTGACGTCGATCACCACCGAGTTCTGCAGACGGCCTTCGATATCGCGGATGCGCGCCTCGACCATGCCCTGCTCTTCACGAGCGGCATGGTATTCGGCGTTTTCCTTGAGGTCGCCCAGCTCACGCGCTTCGCCAATGGCTTGGCTCAGGCGCGGGCGCTCGGTCTTGCTCAGGAACAGATGCTCTTCTTCCAGGGCGCGAGCGCCCTGGACGGTCATCGGGTATTTGGTAATGCTCATGCTTTGAGTCCTGCGTGCAGATCCTGCAAGCGACGAACGGTCTTTTCAGGCCCAAATTTCAGCGCTTCGCAGATGGCTTCACCGGCCGCAATGGTAGTGGTGCAGTAGATCTTGTGCTGCAGCGCATTGCGACGAATCGAGTAGGAATCGGCGATCGACTGGCGGCCTTCGGTAGTGTTGATGATCAACGACACTTCGTCGTTCTTGATCATGTCGACCACGTGCGGGCGACCTTCGGTCACCTTGTTCACACGGCGCACTTTCAGGCCAGCCGCTTCGATGACCTTGGCAGTGCCTGCCGTTGCAACCACTTCGAAGCCCAGGGCGATCAGGTCGCGGGCAACGCCAGCCACTTGTGGCTTGTCGTCGTCACGCACGCTGATGAACGCGGTACCGCCGGTCGGCAGCACTTCGCTGGCACCCATCTGGGCTTTGGCGAAGGCTTCACCGAAGCTGTCGCCGACACCCATGACTTCACCGGTCGATTTCATCTCAGGGCCGAGGATCGGGTCAACCCCTGGGAACTTGGCGAACGGGAAGACGGCTTCCTTGACGCTGTAGAAGTTCGGGATGATTTCCTGGGTGAAGCCCAGTTCTTTCAGGGTTTTGCCGGCCATGACGCGGGCAGCGATCATTGCCAGGGAGGTGCCGATGCACTTGGACACGAACGGCACGGTACGCGAGGCACGCGGGTTGACTTCGATCACGTAGATCTTGTCACCCTGCAGGGCCAGCTGCACGTTCATCAGGCCGACAACGCCCAGCTCCAGGGCCATTTTCGATACCTGTACGCGCACTTCGTCCTGCACTTCCTTGCTCAGCGAGTAAGGTGGCAGCGAGCACGCCGAGTCACCAGAGTGAACGCCGGCCTGTTCGATGTGCTGCATGATCGCGCCGATCACCACGTCGGTACCGTCGCAGACCGCATCCACGTCCATCTCGATGGCGCAGTTGAGGAAGTGGTCGAGCAGTACCGGGCTGTCGTTGGAAACCTGTACGGCTTCACGCAGGTAGCGCTTGAGTTCGTCCAGTTCGTAGACGATTTCCATGGCACGGCCACCCAGCACATAGGATGGGCGCACGACCAGCGGATAACCGATGCCGCCAGCAGCGCGGATGGCTTCGTCTTCGCTGCGCACGGTGGCGTTTGGCGGCTGCAGCAGGTTCAGGCGCTGAACCATCTGCTGGAAGCGCTCACGGTCTTCGGCACGGTCGATGGCGTCCGGGCTGGTACCGATGATCGGTACGCCGGCTTCTTCCAGGGCGCGAGCCAGTTTCAGCGGGGTCTGGCCGCCATAGTGAACGATGACGCCCTTCGGCTTCTCGACGCGGCAGACTTCCAGCACGTCTTCCAGGGTCAGCGGCTCGAAGTACAGGCGGTCGGAAGTGTCGTAGTCGGTGGAGACGGTTTCCGGGTTGCAGTTGACCATGATGGTCTCGTAACCGTCTTCACGCAGCGCCAGAGCAGCGTGTACGCAGCAGTAGTCGAACTCGATACCTTGGCCGATACGGTTCGGGCCGCCACCCAGGATCATGATCTTGTCGCGGGTCGACGGGTTGGCCTCGCACTCTTCCTCATAGGTCGAGTACAGGTAGGCGGTGTCGGTGGCGAACTCGGCGGCGCAGGTGTCGACGCGCTTGTACACCGGGAACACTTCCAGCTTGTGGCGGTGACGACGCAGGTTCTTGTCGGTGATGCCGAGCAGCTTGGCCAGGCGCTGGTCCGAGAAGCCCTTGCGCTTGAGGCGCAGCATGTAGTCCTTGTCGATCGACGACAGGGCCAGGGTCTTGACCTTCTCTTCTTCCTTGATCAGGTCTTCCATCTGCACCAGGAACCACATGTCGATGCCGGTCAGCGCGAAGATTTCTTCACACGACATGCCCGAACGCATGGCGTCGGCGACGTACCAGATACGCTCGGCACCCGGCACGGTCAGTTCACGCTTGAGGATGCCGGCCGCTTCCGGGCTGGCCAGGTCGACTTTCGGGTCGAGGCCGCAGGCTCCGACTTCCAGGCCGCGCAGGGCTTTCTGCAGGGATTCCTGGAAGGTACGGCCGATGGCCATGACTTCACCCACGGATTTCATCTGGGTGGTCAGGCGGGCGTCGGCTTTCGGGAATTTCTCGAAGGCGAAGCGTGGCAGCTTGGTCACGACGTAGTCGATCGAAGGCTCGAAGGACGCCGGGGTGCGGCCGCCGGTGATGTCGTTCTGCAGTTCGTCGAGGGTGTAACCGATGGCCAGCTTGGCGGCGATCTTGGCGATCGGGAAGCCGGTGGCCTTGGAAGCCAGGGCGGACGAACGCGAAACGCGCGGGTTCATCTCGATCACGACCATGCGGCCGGTGTTCGGGCAGATGCCGAACTGCACGTTGGAACCGCCGGTTTCGACACCGATTTCACGCAGCACCGCCAGCGAGGCGTTGCGCATGATCTGGTATTCCTTGTCGGTCAGGGTTTGTGCCGGCGCCACGGTGATCGAGTCACCGGTGTGCACGCCCATCGGGTCGAAGTTCTCGATGGAGCAGACGATGATGCAGTTGTCCTTCTTGTCACGGACCACCTCCATCTCGTATTCCTTCCAGCCGATCAGCGATTCGTCGATCAGCAGTTCCTTGGTCGGCGACAGGTCCAGACCACGGGTGCAGATTTCTTCGAATTCTTCACGGTTGTAGGCGATACCGCCGCCAGTGCCGCCCATGGTGAACGACGGACGGATGATGCATGGGAAGCCGAGCTTCTCGAGGACCGCATTGGCCTCTTCCATGCTGTGGGCGATACCGGAGCGCGGGCACTCCAGGCCGATGTCCTTCATGGCCTTGTCGAAGCGCGAACGGTCTTCGGCCTTGTCGATGGTGTCGGCGTTGGCACCGATCATCTCTACGCCGAACTTTTCCAGAACGCCGTGGCGCTCCAGGTCCAGGGCGCAGTTCAGTGCAGTCTGGCCACCCATGGTCGGCAGCACCGCGTCCGGGCGCTCTTTTTCAATGATCTTGGCCACCGACTGCCACTTGATCGGCTCGATGTAGGTGGCGTCGGCCATGGCCGGGTCGGTCATGATGGTGGCCGGGTTGGAGTTCACCAGGATGACGCGGAAACCTTCCTCACGCAGGGCTTTACAGGCCTGGGCGCCGGAGTAGTCGAATTCGCAGGCCTGGCCGATCACGATCGGGCCAGCGCCGAGAATCAGGATGCTTTTGATGTCTGTACGTTTTGGCATGGTTGTCACTCAAATCCGCGGGTCAGTCGGCAAGCCGTCTTGAACAATCTGGGTCAGGCGCGTCCGGGCGCGGCACAAGCCGCCCCGGGGCCTTGATGCAGGATGCTCAGCGGCGCTTGGCCATGGCATCGGTGAAACGATCGAACAGTGGCGCGACGTCGGTCGGGCCTGGGCTCGCTTCAGGGTGACCCTGGAAGCTGAACGCGCTCTTGTCGGTGCGCTCGATACCCTGCAGGGTGCCGTCGAACAGCGACTTGTGGATGGCGCGGACGTTGCCCGGCAGGGTGGCTTCGTCAACGGCGAAACCGTGGTTCTGGCTGGTGATCATGACCACGCCGGTGTCCAGATCCTGGACCGGGTGGTTGGCACCGTGGTGGCCATGACCCATCTTCACGGTCTTGGCGCCGGAGGCCAGGGCCAGCAGCTGGTGGCCGAGGCAGATGCCGAATACCGGGATCTCGGTTTCGAGGATTTCCTTGATCGCCTGGATCGCGTAGTCGCATGGCTCCGGATCACCAGGGCCGTTGGACAGGAACACGCCGTCCGGATTCAGTGCCAGCACTTCGCTGGCCGGGGTCTGGGCAGGCACCACGGTCACGCGGCAGCCGCGGGCAACCAGCATGCGCAGGATGTTCAGCTTGACGCCGTAGTCGAAGGCGACCACGTGGTACGGCAGGTCGGCAGCATCGATGGTTGGGTGGCTGTCGGTTTTCAGCTCCCACACGCTGGAGCGCCACTCGTAGCGCTCCTTGGTGGAGACGACCTTGGCCAGGTCCATGCCCTTCAGGCCTGGGAAGCCGCGGGCGGCAGCGATGGCGGCTTCTTCGCTGATGTTGTCACCGGCCAGGATGCAGCCGTTCTGAGCGCCTTTTTCGCGCAGGATACGGGTCAGGCGACGGGTGTCGATGCCGGCGATGGCGACGACGTTGTTGGCCTTGAGGTACTCAGGCAGCGACTGGGTGTTACGCCAGTTGCTGGCCAGCAGCGGCAGGTCACGGATGACCAGGCCAGCGGACCAGACACGGTTCGACTCGGCGTCTTCCGGCGTGGTGCCGGTGTTGCCGATGTGCGGGTAGGTCAGGGTTACGATTTGCTGCGCATAGGAAGGGTCTGTAAGGATTTCCTGGTAGCCGGTCATAGCGGTGTTGAATACCACCTCACCAACGGTCTGACCGTCGGCACCGATAGCTTCACCGCGGAAAATACTGCCGTCGGCAAGGGCGAGTATGGCTGGCTTTGTCAAGAAGACCTCCCGTAAATCAAGCATGAAAGGGCGATCGCAGGTTGCAAAAAAGCGGAGTGACGTATGGACACGTCACCCCGCTTTCATGTGCTGAATTCAATTCGCTGCGCGCTTTTAGTGGACACACTAAAGCTGTAGCTTACAGAAAAGTGCGTTTTCGGTCTACCGCATATGTGTCTCTAAAACACATGATTGCGACAGAGGGCGCAGCGGCCCGAACTGATCAGCGCAGCTCGAGCACGTCCTGCATGTCGTACAGGCCCGGCTCGCGCCCATCCAGCCACAGCGCCGCACGCACCGCGCCCTTGGCGAAGGTCATGCGGCTGGAGGCCTTGTGGGTGATTTCCAGGCGCTCACCTTCAGCGGCGAACAGCACGGTGTGGTCACCGACCACATCGCCGGCACGCACGGTGGCGAAGCCGATGGTCTTGCGATCACGCGCGCCGGTCTGGCCTTCACGGCCATACACCGCCACTTCCTGCAAGTCGCGCCCCAGCGCATTGGCAACCACTTCACCCATGCGCAGCGCGGTACCCGACGGCGCATCGACCTTGTGCCGGTGGTGCGCCTCGATGATCTCGATGTCGACATCATCACCCAAAACCCGCGCCGCCATGTCCAGCAGCTTGAGGCTGAGATTGACACCGACGCTGAAGTTGGCAGCGAACACGATCGGAATGTCCTTGCCCGCCTCGGCGAGCAATTGCTTCTCCTCAACGGAGAAACCGGTAGTACCGATGATCATCGCCTTGCCGTGCTTGCGGCAGAACGCCAGGTTCTTCAGCGTCACCGAAGGGTGGGTGAAGTCGATCAGCACGTCGAATTCGTCGACAACCTTGGCCAGGTCATCGGACAGCAGTACGCCGATCCGACCAAGCGCTGCCAGTTCACCGGCATCCGCCCCGACCAGCGAGCTGTCCGGACGATCGATCGCCGCTGTCAGCCCCGCACCCGGGGTTTGCTGAACGGCTTCGATGAGGGTCTTGCCCATCCGCCCCGCCGCGCCCATCACTGCAATACGTCGCATAGCCTTGTTCCTTGTCAGAGATCACCGAAGAAGCGCTTCACGCCATCGAACCAGCCACTGGCCTTGGGCGAGTTGTCGCCTTCCAGCGAGCTGCGCAGCTCTTCGAGCAGTTCGCGCTGGCGACGGGTCAGGTTGACCGGGGTCTCTACCGCCACGCGGCACAGCAGGTCACCGGCACCACCACCGCGCACCGGAGCAACACCCTTGCCGCGCAGACGGAACTGCTTGCCAGTCTGGGTGCCTTCCGGAATCTTCAGCTTCACGCGACCATCAAGGGTCGGCACTTCCAGCTCGCCACCGAGGGCGGCGTCGGTGTAGCTGATCGGCACTTCGCAATACAGGTGCTTGCCATCACGCTGGAAGATCTCGTGCTCGCGCACATTGATCACAACGTACAGATCGCCGGTCGGCCCACCATGGGTGCCCGCCTCGCCCTCGCCGGACAGGCGGATGCGGTCGCCGGTATCGACACCAGCCGGTACCTTGACCGACAGGGTCTTGTATTCCTCGACACGGCCTTCACCATGGCACGAGGTGCATGGGTCGGTGATGATCTTGCCTTGGCCATGGCAGCGCGGGCAGGTCTGCTGCACCGAGAAGAAGCCTTGCTGCATGCGCACCTGGCCGATGCCGCCGCAGGTCGGACAGGTCGACGGGGTCGAACCCTTCTTGGCACCGGAACCGTCACACGGCTGGCAGTTGACCAGCGTCGGCACACGGATGCTGACCGTGGTACCACGCACCGCTTCTTCCAGGTTCAGTTCCAGGGTGTAACGCAGGTCGCTACCGCGCTGGGCACCGCCGCGTCCACCGCCGCGACCGCCACCGAAGAAGTCGCTGAAGACGTCGCCGAAGATATCGGAGAAGTTGGCGCCGCCGAAGCCGGCACCGCCGCCACCCATGCTCGGGTCGACGCCAGCGTGGCCGTACTGGTCGAACGCCGCACGCTTGCTGGCATCAGACAGCACTTCATAGGCCTCGTTGGCCTCCTTGAACTTGTCTTCCGACTCTTTATCGCCCGGGTTGCGGTCCGGGTGGTACTTCATCGCCAGGCGGCGATAGGCCTTCTTGAGGTCAGCTTCGCTGGCGCCGCGCTCGACACCCAGGACCTCATAAAAATCACGCTTGGACATAGGTCATTTGCACCTTTTGGGGCGTCAGGCATCTGCGCCGCGCCATCAGCACCTGCCTGCACACCACGAATGGCCCGGACAAATGCTGTAAAAAATCTCGAATTCCAGATACGCCAACGCGGGAGCAAGCCCCCGCGCGGCGACATCCTACCAGTTCACCGGCACAAGCCGGTGAACGGGTCGACAGCATGCAACGATTACTTCTTGTCGTCGCCTTTGACTTCTTCGAACTCGGCGTCAACCACGTCATCGTGCTTGGCTTCCGGCTCGGCGTGCTGCTGAGCGCCACCCTGAGGCTGTTCGGCCTGCTGCTCGGCGTACATCTTCTGAGCAACTGGAGCCGAAACCTTGGACAGCTCTTCGACCTTGGCGTCGATGGCAGCCTTGTCGTCGCCTTTGACAGCGGCTTCCAGGGCAACCACGGCAGCTTCGATCGCGGCCTTCTCTTCAGCTGTGACCTTGTCACCGGCGTCAACGACCATCTTGCGAGTCGAGTGCACCAGCGCATCACCCTGGTTACGGGCAGCGGCCAGCTCTTCGAACTTGCGGTCTTCCTCGGCGTTGGCCTCGGCGTCACGCACCATGCGCTCGATTTCTTCGTCGGACAGGCCGGAGTTGGCCTTGATCACGATCGACTGAGCCTTGCCGGTGGCCTTGTCTTTGGCGCCGACGTGCAGGATGCCGTTGGCGTCGATGTCAAAGGTCACTTCGATCTGCGGTACGCCACGTGGCGCTGGCGGAATGTCAGCCAGGTCGAACTTGCCCAGCGACTTGTTCTGCGCAGCCTGCTTACGCTCGCCCTGCAGCACGTGAATGGTCACGGCGCCCTGGTTGTCGTCGGCAGTCGAGAACACCTGCGACTTCTTGGTCGGGATGGTGGTGTTCTTCTCGATCAGCGGGGTCATCACGCCACCCATGGTTTCGATACCCAGGGTCAGCGGGCTGACGTCCAGCAGCAGTACGTCTTTCACGTCACCGGCCAGCACGGCGCCCTGGATGGCAGCACCCATGGCCACGGCTTCGTCCGGGTTGACGTCCTTGCGCGCTTCTTTACCGAAGAAGTCGGAAACGGCCTTCTGCACCATCGGCATACGGGTCTGGCCACCGACCAGGATCACGTCGTCGATCTTGCTGGCGTCGATGCCGGCATCTTTCAGGGCGATGCGGCAAGGCTCGATGGTACGGTTGACCAGGTCTTCTACCAGCGACTCCAGCTTGGCGCGGGAGATCTTCACGTTCAGGTGCTTCGGACCGGTAGCGTCTGCAGTGATGTACGGCAGGTTGACGTCGGTCGACTGAGCCGAGGACAGCTCGATCTTGGCCTTTTCAGCGGCTTCTTTCAGGCGCTGCAGGGCCAGCGGATCGTTCTTCAGGTCCATGCCGGACTCTTTCTTGAACTCGTCGACGAGGTAGTCGATCAGGCGCATGTCGAAGTCTTCGCCACCCAGGAAGGTGTCGCCGTTGGTGGCCAGTACTTCGAACTGGTGCTCACCGTCGACTTCGGCGATTTCGATGACCGAAACGTCGAAGGTACCACCACCCAGGTCATAAACGATGACGGTGTGGTCGCCCTTGGCCTTGTCCATGCCGTAGGCCAGTGCAGCAGCGGTCGGCTCGTTGATGATACGTTTTACGTCCAGACCGGCGATGCGGCCGGCATCCTTGGTGGCCTGACGCTGGCTGTCGTTGAAGTAGGCCGGAACGGTGATGACCGCTTCGGTCACGGCCTCGCCGAGGTAGTCTTCGGCGGTCTTCTTCATTTTCTTCAGCACTTCGGCGCTGATCTGTGGTGGCGCCATGTCTTTGCCGCTGGCCTGAACCCAGGCGTCACCGTTGCTGCCCTTGACGATCTTGTACGGCACCAGCTTGATGTCTTTCTGTACGACGTCTTCTTCGAAGCGACGACCGATCAGGCGCTTCACGGCGAACAGGGTGTTATGCGGGTTGGTGACAGCCTGGCGCTTGGCCGACTGGCCCACCAGGATTTCGCCATCGTTGGCGTAGGCCACGATCGAAGGGGTAGTACGCGCGCCTTCGGCGTTTTCGATGACCTTGACGTTACCGTTTTCCAGAATGGAGACGCACGAGTTGGTGGTCCCCAGGTCGATACCGATGATTTTGCCCATGTTTACTCTCCTGAAACTTGAATTTGGCGGCAGCGGCTACTGTCGTGGCCAACTGCGGTAATACTTGAACGCTTGACACCTAGATGGGGATGCCCCGGAGGATTTCAAGCCTTCTCATCGATAGAAGGTTGCGCTGCCGCTGGTGCCTTGCTGACCACCACCATGGCGGGGCGCAGCAGGCGACCGTTGAGCAGGTAGCCCTTCTGGAACACGTTGAGCACGCTGTTTGGCTCGACCTCGGCGTTTTCCTGCATGGCCATGGCCTGATGGTGCTCAGGGTTGAACGGCTGGCCGTGCGGGTCGATGGCTTCAAGGTTGTAGCGCTTGAGGGTGTCCTGGAACATCTTCACGGTCAGCTCGACGCCTTCACGCGTGTTCTTGACCTGTTCGTCCTCGGGATTGAGGTGCGACAGGGCCATTTCCAGGCTGTCGATCACCGGCAGCAGGTCGCCAGCGAACTTCTCGAGGGCGAACTTGCGGGCCTTGTCGACCTCCTGCTCGGCGCGGCGAATGCTGTTCTGCGCTTCTGCAGCGACACGCAGGGACTGATCCTTGGCGGCGGCCAGCTGCTCCTCGAGCTCCTGAACGCGGGCGCCGTTATCCACTGCACCAGCCTCTTCGGCGTTAAGGTCTTTTTCATTCAGCTGTTCGTCAGCCATGGGTTCTCTCCTCCGCAATTTCTGTTGTACGAGCAAAGCTCGCCGTGTCTGCCGGCTATATGGGGCCGGAAAAACCAGCTTCAAGGGGCAAGTGGGTTTTGCAGGCCACAACAGAATCCGCCAGAGGGCATTGGCAGGGGCGAAAAAACTACTGTATAAATAACCAGACCTGAACTTCGGGAGCCGCCCCCATGCTGGTGCACCTGTCCATTCACAACTACGCCATCGTCGAGCACCTCGACCTCGAAATCGCCCGCGGCATGTCGGTCATCACCGGCGAGACCGGTGCGGGCAAGTCGATCATGCTCGACGCCCTCGGCCTGGCCCTGGGCGACCGTGCCGACAGTGGCGTGGTGCGCCCCGGCACCGACAAGGCGGACATCCTTGCCACGTTCGACCTGGTGGACATTCCCGAAGCCCATGCCTGGCTGGCCGAACGCGACCTGAACAACGACGGGCTGTGCATCCTGCGCCGCGTCATCACCGCCGAAGGCCGCAGCCGCGGCTACATCAACGGCACGCCCTGCACGCTCGGCGACCTCAAGGCGCTGGGCGAGCTGTTGATCGACATCCACAGCCAGCATGAACACCAGTCGCTGCTCAAGACCGACACCCACCGCCGCCTGGTGGACGAATACGCCGGCGCCATCGACCTGGCCCGCCAGGTGCAGCTTGCTGCCAAGCGCTGGAACCAGACCCGCCTTGAGCTCGAGCGGCTGAGCAATTCCGGCGACGAGCAACGCGCCCGTCATCAACTGCTCAGCTACCAGCTTGAAGAGCTCGACAACCTTGGCCTGGGCGAAAACGAACTGGAGCAACTGGAGCAGGAGCACAAGAACCTGACCAATGCCGAAGCCCTGTTCGGCATCTGCCGCCAGGTCATCGACCAGTGCAGCGAAAGCGATTCGGGCAACGTGCTCAGCGCCCTCACTTCCAGCCTCAACCGCCTCGGCGCCGCAGCGAACGCCCCGCGCGCACTGGGCGAGGCCGCAAACATGATCGCCAGCGCACAGATTCAGGTAGAAGAAGCGATGGGCGAGCTCAACCGCTTTCTCGACAACTTCGATGCCGACCCCATGCGCCTGCAGGCCCTGGAAGAGCGCCTGGACACGATCTACACCCTGGCGCGCAAACACCGCGTGCACCCCACCGAACTGCCGAACTTGCAGCAACAGCTGATGGATGAACTCGAAGGCCTGAACGCCAGCGACGAGTCGATCGAACGCCTGGGCGAAGAGCTTGGCGCCTTTGCCCAGCACTATAAGGAGAAGGCGCTGGAGCTGAGCGCCCTGCGCCAGCAGGCAGCCAAGCAGTTGGCCGTCGCTGTGGAACAGGAGATTCAGCGCCTGGGCATGCCGGGCGGCCGGTTCTGCATTGAGCTCACAGCCAACGAAGGCAACGACCTGTCGCCCCACGGCCTGGAGCAGATCGAACTGCTGGTCAGCGCCAACCCCGGGCAACCGCTCAAGGGCCTGGCCAAGGTGGCGTCCGGGGGCGAGCTGTCACGCATCAGCCTGGCGATCCAGGTGATCACGGCGCAGACCTCGCGCATTCCGACCCTGGTGTTCGACGAAGTGGACGTCGGCATCGGCGGCCCGACGGCCGAAATCGTCGGCCAGTTGCTGCGACGCCTGGGCGAGCGTGGCCAGGTGCTGACCGTGACCCACCTGCCCCAGGTGGCCGCGCAAGGGCACCATCACCTGTTCGTGCACAAGGTGCGCAACAGCGACACCACTCACACCGCAGTGGCCAGCCTGGGCAAGCGCGAGCGGGTCGAGGAAGTGGCTCGGATGCTTGGCGGCATTGACCTGACCAAGGAATCCCTTGCCCATGCGCGCAAGATGGTGGTTTCTGGCAAGGCCTGAGGCCCACTCCAGAAAGCACAAAGGCGACCCGAAGGTCGCCTTTGTCATTCATAACGCGCTAAATCGTTACTTTTTCTTACGCACATAGAGGACCAGATTGTGGTCCACGAGCTCGTAGCCATGCTCCGCCACGATCTCTTTCTGGCGGCGCTCGATTTCAGCATCCATGAACTCGATAACTTCACTGGTCTCCACGTTGACCATATGGTCGTGGTGACCGCCGTCAGCCAGCTCGAACACCGCATGGCCACCATCGAAGTTGTGGCGCACCACCAAACCAGCCGCTTCGAACTGGGTCAGTACGCGATACACGGTTGCCAGACCGACGTCCTCGCCAGCCTCCATCAGCGCCTTGTAGACATCCTCGGCGCTCATGTGACGTTGCTCGGTCGAGTCGAGCATCTGAAGGATCTTGACTCGAGGCAGTGTCACCTTGAGACCGGCTTTGCGCAATTCGCTATTTTCAACCATGGTCAGCTTTCTCGCCGATGCTGCTTCGCAGCTTCTCTTAATACGGGTATGATCGGGGTTTACGTTGTCCAGCCAAGATAGTGGAAGTCGCCCACCGATGCAAAACACCAAGCTCTTGCTAAACAGCCTCGCCCTCGCGGGACTGCTCGCACTCGCCGGTTGCTCGTTTCCCGGGGTTTACAAAATCGACATCCAGCAGGGCAATGTCGTCACGCAAGACATGATAGACCAATTACGCCCCGGAATGACCCGTCGGCAAGTAAGGTTTATCATGGGCAACCCGCTGCTGCAGGACACCTTCAACACCAACCGTTGGGACTACCTGTACAGCCTGCAACCTGGTGGCGGCAAACGTCAGCAGGAGCGCATGAGCATCTTCTTCAACGACAGCGACCAGTTGGTAAGCCTGTCCGGCGACTTCATGCCAGGCGTGAGCCGCGACCAGGAAATCCTCGGTGGCAGCAATACCACCACGGTCAGCCCGGCCACCCAGCCTGAGCAGGCCAAGCCGCAGCAGGAAGAAAAACCCGCCAAGCCAGGCTCGACGGAAGAGTCCATCCAGCGCGAGATCGACACCATCGAGACCACCCCAGTGCCGACGCCGGCACCGCTGGAAACCTCGCCGCAGTAATTCACGGCCAGATGAAAAAGCCCGGACCAAGGTCCGGGCTTTTTATTGCCTGCCAGTTCAGCTAGCGCTTGGCCTTGGCCTGTGCGGCACGCCGCCTGCGCGCATCGATCGGGTCGAGCAGCAGAGGCCGGTAAATTTCCAGGCGATCCCCCTCCTCGACCAGGCGTTCGTGCGCATCCGCGACCACCTTGCCGAAAATGCCCACCGGGCACTGCTCGATATCCAGCCCACTCACTTGCCCGGCAATCCCGGACAGGCGCAACGCTTCACGCACTGTCACCCCATCTGGCACTTCACAGGCCAACAGCCACTGGCGCTCGGCCGTGGCGTAGGCCACTTCGACCTTAACCATTGAGCTGCTTGGCACGCTGGCAGAATGCATCCACCAGGGTATTGGCTGCCTGGTTGAACAGCGGCCCCAGCGTGGCACGCACGATCGCGCCAGCGTAGTCGAAGGTCAGGTCCAGGCTGATCTTGCAGGCTTTTTCACCAAGCGGCTTGAACACCCACAGGCCATGCAACTGGGTGAATGGCCCCTCTTCCAGGTTCATCTCGATGGACTGCCCCGGCACCAGCACATTGCGGGTAACGAACTGCTGGCTCATGCCGCCCTTGGCCACCTCCAGCTTCGCCCGCATGTGCGTGTCGCTGGCCTCGATCACTGTCGACGCCGAGCACCAAGGCAGGAATTCAGGGTAGCTGGCCACGTCGTTGACCAGATCGTAGAGCGCCTGGGCAGGGTACGGCAGCAGGGCGGAACGTTGAATATGGGTAGTCATCCAGGCGTCACTTCCAAGGCTGGTTGGCGGCGCTTCGCAGCGCGCCGAAAACAGGTTCTGTGCATAGAACAGGCCTTGTATTGTCCGGTATTCATTGCAGTGGCTCAAGCACACCGAAATCCCATAGCCGACCGCGTGATGACTTGCCTATAATGCCGCCCCTATGGCTAAACAAAAGAAACATCCGACCGGGACCATCGCGCAAAACAAAAAGGCGCGACACGATTACTTCATCGAACACAAGTTCGAGGCCGGGCTGGTCCTGTCCGGTTGGGAAGTAAAAAGCCTGCGGGCCGGCAAGGCGCACCTGACCGACAGCTACGTGCTGCTCAAGGATGGCGAAGCCTGGCTGTTCGGCAGCCACATCACCCCGCTGACCGCCGCCAGCACCCACGTCATCGCCGACCCCATGCGCACCCGCAAGCTGCTGCTGAACAAGCGCGAGCTCGAGCGCGTGGAAGCCGCCGTGGCGCAGAAAGGTTACACCTGTGTGGCCTTGGCGCTGTACTGGAGCAAGCACCTGATCAAGTGCGAGATCGCGCTTGGCAAGGGCAAGAAGGAGTTCGACAAGCGCGACACCATGCGCGAACGCGACTCCAACCGCGAGCTGCAGCGTGCGGTGCGCAACAAGGGCAAGGAAGAGTAATCACTCTTTAGCCTGTGACGGCCTCTTCGCGGGTTTACCCGCGAAGAGGCCGGCCCCATCTCAACGCCCGCTGCGCCGCTCCGCCCGCGCCACCCGTTGGGCCTCGTCCTGCGCCTCTTCCAGCACCTCCTGCACATACAGAATGTGCCGGCTGGACACCTCCCGCGCATCCTCCGCCCTGCCCTCGACAATCGCCAGGTACAACTCGCGGTGCTGACTGATCAGCATGTCGCGTGTTTCCGTGCGCTGCTGGTACATGCCACCAATGTTGGTCACCACATTGCGCTTGAGCAGGTCGAACAAGCCTCGAATCGTGTGCAGCAACACCGCGTTATGGCTGGCCTCGGCAATCGCCAGGTGGAAGCGCGCATCGGCCGCGCCCTCTTCCGCCCGCGTCACCTCGTCAGCCCGGGCATAGCAATCCTGCAGGGCGTCGAACGCCGCTTTGAGCCGCGCACGATCAGGCTCGGTGGCGCGCTGGGCCGCGTAATAGGCGCATGACGCCTCCAGGGTATGGCGAAACTCGAGCAGGTCGCGCTGTGCTTCAGCGCTGTGTTCAAGCAATTGCAGCAACGGGTCGCTGAAGGTCGAGCCGAGCGATTCGGCCACGTAATTGCCGCCCCCCTGGCGGCTCACCAGCAGCCCCTTGGCCACCAGCTTCTGGATCGCCTCACGCAGTGACGGGCGCGATACACCGAACTGCTCGGCCAGGACGCGCTCGGCCGGCAGCCGCTGCCCCGAGGTCAGCGTGCCTTCCAGAATCATCCCTTCCAACCGATCGACGATGTCGTCGGACAGGCGCCGTTGGCGGACCTGATCAAAAACCATCACATGCTCTCCACAAACCCCGGCCAATTTCACGGGGTTGCCTATTCTCGCCGATCCACGCCGCGCCAGCACGCATCAGGCGACGGTTTTCGCCAGCAAGCAGCTGCCCGTTCATCGACCCGCGACCAAAGTTTTGCACGAGACAAATTGACACACCCACAACAGCGCTTTTAACCTAGCGACCAGCCATTGTAAATTGGTCTTACCAATTATCCAATGCCAGTGCCTGACCAACAACAATTAGGGGCCACCCCATATGCAAACCTGGCAACAACTCTATACCCCGCTTGGTAGTCTCGGCCTGTCCGCACTGGCGGCGGTCATCCCTATCGTGTTCTTCTTCCTGGCCCTGGCCGTGTTCCGCCTCAAAGGGCACGTGGCCGGCAGCATCACCCTTGGCCTGTCGATCCTGGTGGCGATCTTCGCCTTCCAGATGCCTGTCGACATGGCCTTGGCTGCCGCAGGCTATGGCTTCCTCTACGGCCTCTGGCCGATTGCCTGGATCATCGTTGCCGCGGTGTTCCTGTACAAACTCACGGTCAAGAGCGGCCAGTTCGAAGTGATCCGCAGCTCGGTGCTGTCGATCACCGACGACCAGCGCCTGCAGGTACTGCTGATCGGTTTCTGCTTCGGTGCCTTCCTCGAAGGTGCGGCCGGCTTCGGCGCCCCGGTGGCAATCACTGCCGCGCTGCTGGTGGGCCTGGGCTTCAACCCGCTGTACGCCGCTGGCCTGTGCCTGATCGCCAACACCGCACCGGTGGCCTTCGGCGCCCTGGGTATCCCGATCATCGTGGCCGGCCAGGTCACCGGCATCGACGCCTTCCACATCGGCGCCATGACTGGCCGCCAGCTGCCACTGCTGTCGCTGTTCGTACCGTTCTGGCTGGTGTTCATGATGGACGGCCTGCGCGGCGTGAAGGAAACCTGGCCTGCCGCCCTGGTCGCCGGCCTGAGCTTCGCCGTGACCCAGTACTTCACTTCGAACTTCATCGGCCCTGAACTGCCAGACATCACCTCGGCCCTGGCCAGCCTGATCTGCCTGACCTTGTTCCTGAAAGTCTGGCAGCCGAAGCGCGCGTTCGCCGAAGCCAAAGGCAGCGTCGGCGCCGCCGTGGTACAGCCAAGCGGCAGCCAGCCGACCCCGTACAGCTTCGGCGAGATCTTCAAGGCCTGGTCGCCGTTCCTGATCCTCACCGTGCTGGTCACCATCTGGACCCTGAAGCCGTTCAAAGCGGCCTTCGCCCCAGGCGGCGCGATGTACAACTTCGTGTTCAACTTCGCCATCCCGCACCTCGACCAGCTGGTGATCAAGACCGCACCGATCGTTACCGCGCCAACCGCCATGCCAGCGGTGTTCAAGCTCGACCCGATCTCCGCCACCGGCACCGCGATCTTCCTCTCGGCGCTGATCTCCATGGCGGTGCTGAAGATCAACTTCAAAACTGGTCTGACCACTTTTAAAGAGACCTTCTGGGAACTGCGCTGGCCGATCCTGTCGATTGGCATGGTGCTGGCCTTCGCCTTCGTCACCAACTACTCGGGCATGTCCTCGACCATGGCCCTGGTCCTGGCCGGCACCGGCGCCGCGTTCCCGTTCTTCTCGCCGTTCCTCGGCTGGCTGGGCGTGTTCCTGACCGGTTCCGACACCTCGTCCAACGCCCTGTTCAGCTCGCTACAAGCCACCACGGCGCACCAGATCGGGGTCAACGACACCCTGCTGGTCGCGGCCAACACCAGCGGTGGCGTGACCGGCAAGATGATCTCGCCGCAGTCGATCGCCGTGGCCTGCGCCGCCACCGGCCTGGTCGGCAAGGAATCCGACCTGTTCCGTTTCACCGTCAAGCACAGCCTGTTCTTCGCCACCATCGTCGGCCTGATCACCTTGATCCAGGCCTATTGGCTGACCGGCATGCTGGTTCATCACTAAAGTGAAAGGGGCCGGGCGCCATCACGCGCCCGGCATCGCCTTCAACCCACGCTGCGAGAATCCATGATCATTTCCGCCTCCACCGACTATCGCGCCGCGGCCCAACGCAAGCTGCCCCCCTTCCTCTTCCACTACGCCGACGGCGGCGCCTACGCCGAGCACACCCTGCGCCACAACGTCTCGGACCTGGCCAGCATCGCCCTGCGCCAGCGCGTGCTGAAGAACATGTCCGAGCTGAGCCTCGAAACCAAGCTGTTCGACGAGACCCTGAGCATGCCCGTGGCCCTGGCCCCGGTCGGCCTCACCGGCATGTACGCCCGCCGCGGCGAAGTGCAGGCAGCGCGAGCAGCGGCGGCCCACGGTATTCCGTTCACCATGTCGACGGTGTCGGTGTGCCCGATCGAAGAAGTGGCGCCGGCCATCGACCGGCCCATGTGGTTCCAGCTGTACGTGCTCAAGGACCGCGGCTTCATGCGCAACGCCCTGGAGCGGGCCAAGGCTGCCGGCGTGAAAACCCTGGTGTTCACCGTCGACATGCCGGTGCCCGGAGCCCGCTACCGCGATGCCCACTCCGGCATGAGCGGCGCGAACGGCCCGATGCGCCGCGTGCTGCAAGCCATGACCCACCCCGAATGGGCGTGGGACGTTGGCGTGATGGGCCGCCCGCACGACCTGGGCAACATCTCCAAGTACCGTGGCAACCCCACCGGCCTTGCCGACTACATCGGCTGGCTGGGCAGCAACTTCGACCCGTCGATCTCGTGGAAGGACCTGGAGTGGATCCGCGAATTCTGGGACGGCCCGATGATCATCAAGGGCATCCTCGACGCCGACGACGCCCGTGACGCGGTCAAGTTCGGCGCCGACGGCATCGTCGTCTCCAACCATGGCGGCCGCCAGCTCGATGGCGTGCTGTCCAGTGCCCGCGCCCTGCCGGCGATTGCCGATGCGGTCAAAGGCGACCTGAAGATCCTCGCCGACTCCGGCATCCGCAGCGGCCTCGACGTGGTGCGCATGATCGCCCTCGGCGCCGACACCGTGCTGATTGGCCGCGCCTTCCTCTGGGCCCTGGCGGTGCGTGGGCAGGCCGGGGTGAAGAACCTGCTCGAACTGTTCGAGAAGGAAATGCGCGTGGCCATGGTGCTGACCGGCGCCAAGTCGATCAGCGAGATCACCCGCGACTCGCTGGTCCGCGAACTGGGCGCCTGAGCGCCCCTCCACAGTACCGCCTGAATGACCGGGGTACGCCGCGCGCCAGACGCCGCGGCCCCGCGAGGAGATTGCATGAGCCTGCCCGCTGCGTTCCTGCGTGATGCCGAGCGCCTGATCCCTGCCGAACGCCGTTTCGACGACCCGACCTCTACCCTGGCCTTCGGCACCGACGCCAGCTTCTACCGGCTGATCCCCAAGCTGGTGGTGCGCGTCGAGTCCGAGGACGAAGTGGTCGGGCTGCTTCAACTGGCCCAGCGCGATCGCGTGCCGGTGACCTTCCGCGCCGCCGGCACCAGCCTGTCCGGCCAGACCATCAGCGACTCGGTGCTGATCGTGCTCGGAGATAACTGGAATGGCCGTGAAATCCGCGGCCAGGGCGAGCAAATTCGCCTGCAACCCGGCGTCATCGGCGCCCAGGCCAACGCCTGGCTGGCCCCTTATGGGCGCAAGATCGGCCCCGACCCGGCCTCGATCAACGCCTGCAAGATCGGCGGCATCGTCGCCAACAACGCCAGCGGCATGTGCTGCGGTACCGCGCAGAACACCTATCACACCCTCGCCGGCCTGCGCCTGGTGCTGGCCGACGGCACCCGCCTGGACAGCGAAGACCCAGCCAGTGTCGCGGCCTTTGAAAACAGCCACGCCGAACTGCTCGAAGCGCTGGCACGCCTGGGCCGCGAAACCCGCGCCAACACCGCACTGGCCGACCGCATCCGGCACAAGTACCGGCTGAAGAACACCACCGGCCTGTCACTCAACGCGCTGGTGGACTACGACCAGCCGCTGGATATCCTGCAGCACCTGCTGGTCGGGTCCGAAGGCACTTTGGGCTTCATCAGCGCCGTCACCTACGACACCGTGCCCGACCACCCGCACAAGGCCAGCGCCCTGCTGGTGTTCCCCAGCGTGGAAAGCTGCTGCCGCGCCGTCACCGTGCTCAAGCGCCAGCCGGTGTCGGCCGTCGAACTGCTCGACCGCCGCAGCCTGCGCTCGGTGCAGAACATGCCGGGCATGCCGCTGTGGGTCAAAGGCCTGTCGGACAACGCCTGCGCCCTGCTGATCGAGTCCCGCGCCGCCAGCCAGAGCCTGCTGCACGAACAACTGCACTTGGTGATGGCCTCGATCGCCGACTACCCGCTGGAGCAGAAGGTCGACTTCAGCGAAGACCCTGCCGTGTACAACCAGCTGTGGAAGATCCGCAAGGACACCTTCCCCGCCGTCGGCGCGGTGCGCCAGACCGGCACCACGGTGATCATCGAAGACGTCACCTTCCCCGTCGAGCAACTGGCCGAAGGCGTCAACCGCCTGATCCAGCTGTTCGACAAGCACCACTACGACGAGGCGATCATCTTCGGCCACGCGCTGGAAGGTAACCTGCACTTCGTCTTTACCCAAGGTTTCAACAGTGCCGAAGAAGTCGCGCGCTACCAGGCCTTCATGGACGACGTCGCGCAACTGGTCGCCGTTGAATTCGGCGGCTCGCTCAAGGCCGAGCACGGCACCGGCCGCAACATGGCGCCATTTGTGGAGCTGGAATGGGGCGCTGATGCCTACCAGCTGATGTGGAAGCTCAAGCGCCTGCTCGACCCCAACGGCATCCTCAACCCCGACGTCGTGCTGAGCGAAGACCCAGACATCCACCTGAAAAACCTCAAGCCACTGCCCGCCGCTGACGAGATCGTCGACAAGTGCATCGAGTGTGGCTTCTGCGAACCGGTCTGCCCCTCCAAGGGCCTTACCCTCAGCCCACGCCAGCGTATCGTCATGTGGCGCGACATCCAGGCGAAGCAACGCGCCGGCGTCGACACCCGCGAACTGCTGCAGACCTACCAGTACCAAGGCATCGACACCTGCGCCGCCACCGGCCTGTGCGCCCAGCGCTGCCCGGTCGGCATCAACACCGGCGAGCTGGTGAAGAAACTGCGCAGCCAGGCCGCCGACCACGCCAAGACTGCCGACTGGCTGGCCGACCATTTCCCCACCGCCCTGGCCGGCGCCCGCTTCACCCTGACCGCCGCCAACACCGCCCGCAAGCTGCTCGGCGCCCCACGCCTCGGTCGCCTCAGCGCATCACTGAGCAAGGCCAGCAAGGGCCGCCTGCCACAGTGGACCCCGGCCATGCCACAGCCGCTGCGCACGATGGACTTCGGCCCGGCGAGCAATGATGCCCGGCCGCGCGTGGTCTACCTCGCCGCCTGTGTTTCAAGGGTGATGGGCCCCGCCTACGCCGACCGCGAGCAAAGCTCGCTGCTCGACAAGACCCGCGCCCTGCTGGAAAAGGCCGGTTACCAGGTGGTGTTCCCGGACAATAACGACAGCCTCTGCTGCGGCCAGCCGTTCGCCTCCAAGGGCTACCCTGAGCAGGCCGAACACAAGCGCCAGGAACTGATCAACGCCCTGCTTCACGCCAGCCGCGGCGGCCTCGACCCGATCTACTGTGACACCAGCCCCTGCACCCTGCGCCTGGTGCAAGACCTGGGCGAAACCCGGCTGGACCTGTACGACCCGGTGCGTTTCATCCGCACTCACCTGGTCGACAAACTGGAGTTCACCCCGCAGGACGAGCCGGTGGCCGTGCATGTGACCTGCAGCACCCAGCATCTGGGTGAAAGCCAGGCGCTGATCGACCTGGCGCGCCGTTGCAGCAAGCAGGTGGTGATTCCGGAAGGCATCCACTGCTGCGGCTTTGCAGGCGACAAGGGCTTCACCACACCCGAGCTCAACGCCCACTCGCTGCGTAGCCTGAAGGATGCGGTGCAGTATTGCAGCGAGGGGATCTCCACTAGCCGCACCTGTGAGATTGGGCTGTCCAGCCATAGCGGGATCGACTATCACGGGTTGGTGTATCTGGTGGACCGGTTTAGCGGGCCCCGCTTTGTGGCGTTTTTTTTTGGGCGCCGGGGAGATCGCGCGCGGGGCTACCGGGGTTGTTTCTCCCCGGCGCCAAAACCCTCAAGCATCACCCCGATTGAACCCTCGCCAAATCACAGCAGTCCACCCTTACAAGGCCCACCTACAGCGGCCATAAAAGGAGACACCCATGAAAGGTACCGCGCTTTCGGCCCTCTTCGCGGCCGCTACCCTCCTGGCATCCCCGGCCTTCGCTGCCGAAGACCTGTGCACCGCCAACCTGCAGAAGATCGACGACAGCATGGCCACCGCCGGTGCTACCTCAGAGGGCCTGGACAAAGCCCTGACCGAGCAAGTCGACAAAGCCAAGGCCGCCCAGGCTTCGGGCGACACCAAAGGCTGCATCGCCATCACCAGCAAAGTGCTGGAGCGCCTGGAGAAGACCGAGAAAGGCAGCGGTTCGGCTGGCGGCAGCGGCGCTTGAGCCCTCGCAGCGCGGGCGACAGGACCGGCTGTCGACGTCGCCCGCGCAATGGCGTATACTCCGTCTCACGTGCCGTAAGGTGCGTTAGCCAAGAGCTAGTGTGGGGCCGATCAGGATTCGACGCCGGTAGCGAAACTCTAGGTGCATGCCGAGTTGGTAACAGAACTCGTAAATCCACTGTTGCAACTTTCTATAGTTGCCAATGACGAAAACTACGAGGGTTACGCTCTCGCTGCGTAAGCAGCTGAGCCCGCTCTCCTGGTAGCTTCGGCTCCAGCAATCATCAGGGGATGCCTGTAAACCCGAAATGATTGTCATACAGAACAGGATCGTCGTGTAGCACGTTGGGGGCAAAGCGACTAAAACTTACCCAACTCATCCAAAGCACCCTGCCCGTCGGGCGGCTGCGGATTAAATCAGTAGACACGGCTAAGCATGTAGTACCGACAGCGGAGTACTGGCGGACGGGGGTTCAAATCCCCCCGGCTCCACCAAATCCAAAAAAGAAGACGCCCTTGGGCGTCTTTTTTTGTGCCTGGAACAATCTGATCCACCTGCTTAGGCGTAACAGATTGTTTCGAAATGCAGCGAAAAAATCAGATTTAACCCCTTTCTTGTAGGGCATTTCCCAAAGATACTCTCCGCCCCTGTTTTCCGTTGCGGTCGCTTTTTCAGGGTTTTAGTCTCGGTGGGTCGTTGCACATCAACGGCATGACTTTGACAGGTCGCGACGGTAAACAACAAAACGGTTCGTCGTTATGGCGGCTGTACGTGCGGGCACGCTTGCGTGCGCCGGAACTTGTTGTTTCCGCCGGTCTGTCAACCCGCGTACAGCTGCCACCCTTTGTTTGACAGCAGATGGTGACGGCCCTGAAATGGAAGCAATCATGTTGAAGATAGTCCCCGATCCACCCCACCTCCTCCACTCCCTGGAAGACACCCTGATTATGGCCGCCGACTACGCGCTATGCGCCGAAGCCGTCGCCCAGCAGGCGATGCTGATGCAGCCCAAGTCACCCGTGTCGCTACTGATCATGACGTCAATGCACGAGCTCGACAGCTTGCGCAGATTGCTCGAAACGGCGCTGGCCCAGATCCAGAAGCCCGCCGATCCGCAAACGCTGCACTGATCCACATCATGATTCGCCTGGCCGGCCAGGCCAGGCATCTACGACTTCAGGGAGATCAAACAATGGCTACCGAAGAAACCAGATTCACCGTAGGCAAAACCACCTTCTTTCAAGGTGAAAACGAGACCCACCCATTGTTCCGAATCGAACCCGGCATCCCTTGCCAGGCTGCCCGCGAACAGGCCTCGGAGCTGATGGGATACGTTCGCGACCTGTCCATCGACGGCCTGATGGAAGATAAACCGCAACTGCTCTGGGCCTCGCACTACCTTTGCGCCATGGCCAAGGCCCTGTTGGATGACGCCGAGTTGGGCATGACAAAAACGCTCTGATATCCCCGCAGCCCCTCTTTTTTGAGAGCGGCCTTGCTGGGGCGCCGGACCAGTCGGAAAGGGCCGCAATGCGGCCCCAGCAATTCCGAAGCATCTCAGCAAGCACGACATAGACTGTCGCCCTCCACTGCCATCTTGTCTGCACTTGGTAATTACTAGGTGCAGCCATCCCATCTGCCCCTCTTCCGTCAGTAAAGGTCATCAAAGACGACCTCCTCCCTCACACCATCAAAAGGCCTGACAATGAAAAACCTGCTCGCCACCATCGGACTCTTCGTGGTGCTGACCAAAGGCTACGAGTTCTACCGCGAATACAACGAAATGAAGCGCGAACGCGAAGCGCAGCGGTCTGCAGCGGACTGAAACCAAGGGCATTCTTGATCACACATCCTCTAAACAATTGATGGCACAAAGCCACTCCATTGAGTAGGATTCACGCCAACTTGACGCCAGTCCGCTGGCGCTCGGTAAAGACATAGAACAGGTAGTTACCATGTCCCAAGCGAAGGATACGCTGCTCAGGCTGTTCGCCTTACTACGCCTGATCCCTACCGAACCTCAGCGTATCGCAACCCCGACGCTGCTCGAAAAGCTCCGTGACAGAGGCTTTTCGGTCACCCTGCGCTCGATCCAGCGTGATTTGAACCGCTTGTCGATCCCGTTCTCCCTGCAGTGTAACGACAGCGAGATACCCTTCCGCTGGAGCTTCACCCGCGAAGCACCACTCAAGCTTGAAGACATGGACGCGCCCACCGCGCTGGCACTGTTCCTCTCGGAAAGCCACTTGAACCCTATCCTGCCGCAAAGCGTTCTGGACCAGTTGGGCCCGCAATTCCGCCGGGCCCGTAATTTCCTCAATGGCCTGGGTGGCAACGGCCTGGCCGATTGGGCAAAGCGGGTTCGCTCATTACCCAACGGCAAGACCCTGCTTCCGGCGCAAGTCAGCGCACACACGTGGGCCCGAGTTTCGGCCGGCCTACTGGAGCGCAAACAACTGGAAGTGGCCTACCGCAGCCGCAGCAAGGGAGAGCTCAAGCGTTTTCGCCTGCACCCGGCTGGCTTGGTGTCCCGCCATGCGGTGAGCTACCTGCTGGCCTCTGTGGATGGCTACAGCGACCTGCGCCAATTCGCCCTGCACCGGATTACCGAAGTGGTCTTGCTCGAAGAAGCGGGCCAAGAACATGAGAGCTTCGACGTGGATGCCTACATCGCCAGCGGCGTTTTCAGCTATCGAGAGGCCGAGGCCCAAGTCGAGTTGATCGCCGATGTGCGCCCGCAGATCGCAGCCCTGCTCAACGAAACACCACTGAGCCAGCAGCAGACCTTGAGCAATGTCTGCGAACAGGGCTGGCACCGCCTGCATGCCACCGTTCCGCTAGACCGCGAAACGCTCTGGTGGATCTTTGCACTGAACGAAAACATTCGCCTTCATGCGCCCCAAGTTTGGGTGGATGAAGTGCGCGAACGACTGAATTCGATGTTGTCGCTGTACCAGAACACTCACACAACCCAGCAACTGCAAACTGCCTGAACTTCACAATCAAAAGGACATTGCCATGCCACTTCCCCTGATCCTCGGCGCTGCTGCGCTGGTAAGCGCAGCCTACGGTGCCAAGAAAGGCTATGACGGCTACCAGAAGCACTCCGAAGCCGATGACATCGTCAACGCTGCCAAAGCGCGTTATGCCGACAAAAAGGAAGCGTTCGACGTACAGGAAAAAGCCACCAACGCGGCACTTGAGATGCTGGGCCGGGAAGAACTGGAGATCGGCAAGAAGTTCGACGAATTCAAGACCCTCGCCAACGATCTGCTGGACAAGCTCAACGCAGACCGCCAGGACAAGCTAAAGATCAATATTCCAAAGCATAAACTGCAAAGCATCGAGAGCTACAGCTACACCGCTGTTGGCGTGCTGGGCGCCACCGCAGGAGCAGGCATTGCCGGCGCTGCAGCCGGGTTTGCCGTATATGGCGGCGTCATGGCGTTGGGCGCGGCCTCCACCGGCACCGCCATCTCCTCGCTGGCCGGAGTGGCCGCGACTAACGCTACGCTCGCTGCAATCGGCGGTGGCTCGCTCGCCACGGGCGGCCTGGGCATGGCTGGCGGTACCGCAATCCTGGGCGCTGCCGTGGCTGGCCCGGTACTGGCTATCGCAGGCTGGGCTTACGACAGCCATGGCGATGAAGCGCTGAAGAACGCCCACAAGGCTGACCGCGAAGTGGACAATGCGATCACCAAGCTGCACAAAGCCAAGCAGCAGCTGAGCAAGGCTGAAGACTACGCGTTCGATATCAATGACGTCTTGAAGTCGGTTTATGGGCAGTTCGACAAGTACTTCGAACACCTCAAGTACGTAGCCCGCCGTATCGAAGACCTCCGCTCCCGCAAGATTGACCCGCAAGCTGAAATGGCCAGCATGAGTGAAACCATCCTGCGCGCGATCAACAACGGCTATGCCTTGGCCGCCATCCTGGTCGACCTGATCACTACCCCGCTGTTCAAGGTCAAGGAAGTGAACGGAAATGTGGTCAAGGACAAGAACGACGTTCCGGTCATGGCGACCGATGCCGATGGTTCGATGATCCTCAACAGCGACAAACTGGACGAGCAGATCAACCAGACCAAGGGCAAGGCGCAAGGCGTCGAACCAGCCTGACGCCCCATGCGGGGCCAAAAGGCCCCGCCTGCGCTTCACCTTCACTCATTCGTCATGGATGCCCTTATGCACGCTGCAGCGCAAGACTTCCCCTGGGCTGAAGAGCTCGAGAAAACCGTAATTACCAGCCTGACCACCAGCTTCGGCCTGGACTTCCTGCTGTTCAAGGACAAGCTCGGCGGCGAAGTGGATACCATCCACAACGTGCGCAACGGCGTATGGGCGACCGAGGCAGAAAAGCAGCGTCACGAGCAGCGTGGCGAGTACGATTCCACGCCTTACCATCAACATGCGAATTACATCGCCACCGGCCAGAAAGACAAGGCAAGCCAGGCGGCAGGCACGCTGAAGGACCCTTACCGCAACACGGTGATGGCAGCCCATGAACAGCGCAACCTGGACCACGTGATCAGCGCCAAGGAGATCCACGATGATGCCGGTCGCGTGCTGGCCGGGCTCAGTGGTGTGGCGCTGGCCAACCAGAGCAGCAACCTGCAGACCACCCACGAGACGGTCAACAAGTCGAAGAAGCAGACACCGATCAATGAGTATCTGGACAAGCTGCCAGGCCTGATCTCCAACCATGAGAAGTCGCTGGCAGGCGACCGCGCACGCCTGACGAAAATGCCGCGCGAAACGCCACAGCAGCAACATGAAGCCCGCGCGCTGGAAGACAAGATCCGTAAAACCGAAAGCAAGATCAATGAGCTGAAGGCCGTGGACCCTGAAGGCATGCGCAAGCGCGATGCCGAGGCTCGTGCGCCTTACGATCAGCAGATCAACAAGGCTTATTACACCAGCAGCAAATTCCTCCACCAGACAGCCCATGCCGCCGGCTCCGCAGGCCTGGCCATGGGTACTCGGCAGATGCTTGGGCTGGTGATGGCAGAGGTGTGGTTCGAACTGCGCGAACAACTGCCGGTCCTGCTGGAAAAACTCAAACACAAGTTCACCCTGGACGCCTTCGTCGACAGCATCAGCGCGTCGCTCAAGGGCATCTGGGCACGGGTGCAGAAGCGTTTCAACGACTTCCTGATAGCGTTCAAGGATGGCGTGTTTGCCGGTGTGCTCGGGAGCCTGACCACCACCGTATTCAACATCCTTGCAACCACCCAGGCGATGGCGATCAAGATCATCCGGGAGCTGTGGGGCCAGTTGGTCAAAGCCATCAAGCTGATGGTGTTCAACCCTGACCAACTAAGCTTCGTGGAACAGTGCCAGGCGGTAACCTCGTTGCTGTCGGTGAGCGTTGCCACAGTGGTGGGCACCATGGCCTACACCCAGCTGGTGCCATTCCTCAGCTTCCCGTTCGGCACCGAACTCGCCGCGTTTGCAGGCGCGCTGGTTACGGGCCTGGTAACCCTGGGCCTGAACTACTTCCTGCTGCACAGCGCGATGGCGCACAAACTTTGGGCCTTCATCGAATCGCTGACGCCTCACGCCGGCACGGTGCGTGAGTTCCAGGCAATCAACGCGGAGTTGGACCGTTATCTGCTGGAGCTGAGCCGCCTGGAGTTCAACCTGGACGTGGAAGAGTTGCAGGCCTTTACCCAGGAGCTTGAGGCGTGCAATGACGAGATCCGGCGCAGCGCGATACTGCAGCAGGCTGTGGTGGCTCGCGGGATCGAGTTGCCGTTCGAAATGGGTAATACCGCCAGCACGCGCAACTGGCTGGCTTCGCTGGTATGACACTACCAGCGTTTCCCTGCACGCAGTGCGGGTTGTGTTGCCGCAATGTGCATCTGGCGGAACAGACGCAGTATCTGGATCGAGGGGATGGGGCTTGCCGGCATTACAGTGATGCCGACAAGCACTGCCTGATCTACGAGACCCGGCCAGATATCTGCCGGGTCGACCGGCAATACCAGATGCATTATGCGCAGCACCTCGGCTGGGAGGCGTTTGTAGAGGCGAATGTGGAGGTTTGCAAGCTGCTGCAGCTTCAGGCGCTGGAGTGAGCAATGCCGGCCTCCCCATCATCCAGTTCCCCTAGCGCGCAGATTGCAGCACCAATGCAGGCATCGGGCGGCTGAGCAGCAGCCCGACCAGCACCGCAAATACCAATGCCGCACCGCCTGCGCAGACCAGCATCGCCTGGAACCCGCCCATGAACGCCTGCAACGCCAAGGGTGCCACAGCATCGCGCAAGTTCGGCTCGACCATCGCCAGCGCCGCCGGCACGTCACCAGCAGCCACGCGTGTCGCCATGGCTCCAACGTTAGCCAACTGCTCAGGCGCCACCTGCTGCAGCGACTGACGCAACAACTGCTCACCCCGTGTAGCCAACACCCCGCCAAAGGCGCCAATCGCCAACACAATCGCCCCAAACCGCGTAGTCGTACTCAACCCCGAAGCCATCCCCGTCCGCTCCCGCGGCACACACGCCATGATGTTCTTCTGCGTATCCCCATTAAGCAGCCCAGCCCCCGCCCCCAACACCAGGCTCGCCAAGGCAAACGCCACATACCCCCCAACCCCGACCGCCCAGGCACACAGCAGATTCCCCACCCCCACCAACACCAGCCCCAATGCAAACACCTGCGCCGGGCTCAAACGCCCGGCCAACCGCATCCCCCACCTGGGCATCAGCAACATCGCCAGCGCAAACGGCAACATCCCCGCCCCCGCCGCCAGCGCCGACAGCTGCAGTCCGTTCTGCAGATACAACGGCAACAACGTCATCATCACTTGCGCACAGGCGGCATACGCGAACATCCCCAGCAAGGCCCCGATGAAGCGCCCGCTGCGCATCAGTTGCAGGTCGATCATCGGCCGTTCCTGGCTGCGTTCAACCATGATGAACAGCCCTAACAGAAACGCACTGATCACCAGCCGCCCGAGCGTATCGACACTGGTCCAACCCACCTGATTGGCCTCGATCATCGCCCAGATCAGGCAGCCCAAACTGCCCGCGAAGGTCAGGCTGCCCATCGGGTCGAGCCGTGCGGCATCGCTGTCGCGAGACTCTTCGATACTGCGCAGCACCATCAGCGCCAGCACCGCCACCAATGGCAGGTTGATGTAGAAGATCCAGCGCCAGCCGAGGGTGCTGGCGATCACGCCGCCGAGCAGTGGCGCGAAGGTGATGGTCGCGCCCATGCAAGCGCCCCAGAAGGCCCAGGCGCGCATACGTTCCTGCGGTTCATGGAAGCGGTGGCCGATGGCGGCCAGGGCCGAGGTCAGCAGCATTGCCGCGCCTACACCCTTGGCTGCACGGGCCAGGTCGAGGAACAGCAGGCTGGGGGCGGCGCCGCAGGCGAGCGAGGCGATGCCGAACACGGCCAGGCCGATCAGCAGCATGCGTTGGCGGCCGAAGCGGTCGGCCAGGCTGCCGGCGGGCAGCAGGCAGGCGGCGAAGGCCAGGAGGTAGGCACTGACTACCCATTCGATATCGGCGAACGAGCCGGACAAGTCGCGGGCGATGCTGGGCAGGCTGACGGCGACGATGTTGGTGTCGAGGATGATCAGGGCGCAGACCAGTGAGGCGGTGAGCAGGGTGAAGCGTGCTGAGGGCATGGATGGGCTCCGGGGAGTGGCTGGCCTGTGAGAGCGCCGGGGCTGCTTTGCAGCCCATCGCCGGCAAGCCAGCTCCCACAGGTACAGTGCAAGGCTCAATGGCGGCGTTGTACCTGTGGGAGCCGCGCTTGCCGGCAATGGACCGCATAGCGGTCCCCTGCAGGTTGGACTCACCTTAATGCCTTAGGCCCCGAAGCTTGTTAGCCTCAAGGGACCGCGTCATTAGCCTGCAGGTAACACCGCATGGAAATCCGTCACTTTCGCTACTTCCTCTGCGTCGCCCGCCACGGTCACTTCACCCGTGCCGCCGAGCAGCTGGGTATCGCCCCGCCCACCCTCAGCCGGCAGATCCAGGACATGGAGCGCGAGCTGGGCGTGCGGCTGTTCGAGCGCAATCAGCGCGAAGTGAACCTCACCGCCGCGGGCCAGGCGCTGCTGATCGAAGCCGAGCAGGCGGTGCGCCAGTTCGATGCCGCGCAGGTGGGCGCGCAGCGTGCCGGGCGGGGTGACAGCGGGCGTATCGAGTTGGGCTATGTGGCGTCGGCGGCGTATTCGGGCATGCTGCAGCGGCAGGTGATCAGCTTCAGTGATGCCCACCCCGGCGTGCGCCTGAACATCCGTGAACTGCCCATGGCCGAGCTGCCGGGCATGGTGCGTGATGGCTTGCTCGACCTGGCTTATGTGCGCTCGCCGATGGAGCTGCCGGAAGAACTCGAAGCCATCGCCCTGCATCAGGAAGGCTTCGTGCTCGCCCTGCCCGCCAGTTCGCGGATCAACGAACTGGCGCAGATTCCGGCTGCGCGCCTGGCCAACGAGACCTTCATCCTGCCCGAACAGATTTCCGGCACGCTGGAGGCGGCAGCGCAGGGTGGCTTCGTCCCACGGCTGGGGCCGCAACCGGGCAGCCTGGTGGCGGTGATTACCTTGGTGTCGCTGGGGCAAGGGATCGCCGTGGTGCCGGAGTCGGTGGTGCAGCGCATCAGCTTGCCGCAGGTGAATTACCGGCGGATTGCCGATTACCAGGCCAGCTCGTGGTTGAGCCTGGTCCACCGGCGCTTCGAGAAGGCGCCGGCGGTTGTGCGTTACATCGATGGCGTGAAACCTGACATTTGACCTGAATTCAAGCGCCCTATTCAGGCGTACCCCCCAAGGCGTAAAACTCGTGCAACTTGGCCTGCAGTAGTGCCTTGTCTGGCAGGCGTGTCTGGTATTCCGCAATCAAAGCAGGAGACAAGCTGCGGTTGAGCGCGTATTCGACCACTTCATCGTCCTTGCTGGCACACAGCAACACACCGATGGCCGGGTTTTCATGAGGCTTGCGCTCATTTCGATCCAGGGCTTCCAGATAGAAATCGAGCTTGCCCAGGTATTCCGGCTCAAAGCGACCGACCTTTAGCTCGATCGCCACCAGGCAATTGAGACCACGGTGGAAGAACAGCAAGTCCAGTGCGAAGTCGCGGCCGCCGACCTGTAACGGGTATTGGGAGCCAACGAAGCAGAAGTCCCGGCCCAGCTCGATGAGGAACTCTTTCAGACGATCCATCAATGCACAATGTAGATCAGCTTCGGCATGGCCTCCGGGCAGACCAAGGAATTCAACCATGTAAGCATCCCGGAATATTTCTATGGCTGCAGGGCAATGCTGTCGCAGAGCCGCCGACGCCTTGGTCGGAGTCGCAATACTGCGCTCAAAGAGCGAGGCTTTGACTTGCCGCTCCAATTCTCGACTTGACCACTTTTCCTGGATTGCCATGCGCAGGTAGAACTCACGCTCCTGTGGCAGCTTGCTCTGGCTGAGGATCGTCAGGTTATGGGTCCACGGTAATTGTCTCAGCAGTGCTGAGACTTTCTCGTCGTGACGATAAGCCTCATAGAATTGGCGCATACGGAACAGATTGGGTCGTGTAAAACCCCGTAGCCCGGGCTGCGTTCGAGCAAGATGTGCGGCCAGCTGACTGACCACCGAATCGCCCCACTCCGCTTGCTCCAGCTTGCGACTGATATAGCCCCCCACCTGCCAGTACAAATCGATCAACTGACTGTTAACCGCCTGCACCGCCCGCTGCCGGGCCCCGTGAATCAACGCCAGCACTTCCTCGAAACGGTCATCCTTTACCGACGGAGAAGCCACTGGCGCATTGGCGTCTTGTTGTTTCGCGCTCATGCCTCGACTCCCTGTATGAATTGCGCAGGAAGTCTACCCCCACCAGCCCACCCTCCAGCGGCCAGCAGCACCGATCAAGTGTTTCAAAAAGCAAAGGGCACCCATCCACTGGTGCCCTTTGCCTTACCACAAGGTGAACCCAATCACCCCATCGACCGCGCCCCCACCGTTTGCGCATGGCCCCGCGAGGTGACGATCCCCAGGAAGGAAATCACGATCGCCAGGCCCAAGGTCGAACTCACTTCCGCCCGGTGCTCAGGCGTGTACATCATCACCGCCAGCGCACCGGCGATGAAGATGATCACCGCCCAGGTCAGGTACGGGAACAGCCACATGCGGAACTTCAACTCGGTATTTTCGCGCTCCAGGCGGCGGCGCATGCGCAGCTGGGAGATGGCGATGACCATGTACACCAGCAGTGCGATGGCGCCGGAGCTGGCCAGCAGGAACTCGAACACGCCCTTCGGTGCAAAGTAGTTGAGGACGGCGATGGCTGCGCCAATCAGGGTGCTGCCGAATACCGCGGCACGTGGTACGCCAACCTTGGAGGTCTTGTTGAGGAACGCCGGGGCGTCGCCGCGCTTGGCCAACGAGTACATCATCCGCGAGGCGATGTAGATCGACGAGTTCATGCAGCTGGTCACAGCCACCAGCACCACCAGGTCGACCATGAAGGCGGCATTGGGGATGTTCATGATTTCCAGCGCACGCTGGTACGAACCCACCACTGCCAGCTGTGGATCGTTCCACGGCACCACCGAAATGATCACGAAGATCGACAGGATGTAGAAGGTGCTGATCCGCCAGATCACCGAGCGGGTGGCCTTGGCAATGTTGCGCGACGGGTCGCTGGATTCGGACGCGGCGATGGTCACGGCCTCGGTGCCAATGAAGCTGAACATCACAGTGATGAACGCGCCGATCACCGCCGACCAGCCTTTGGGCACGAAGCCGCCATGTTCGGCCATCAGCCCGCTCAGGCCGCTGACTTCACGGTTGGGCAGCCAGCCCAACAGCGCGGCGAAGCCAAGGCCAATGAAGCCGAGAATCGCGGTGACCTTGAGGATGGCGAACCAGAACTCGAACTCGCCGTACTTGGCCACGCTGAACAGGTTGGTGCCTGCCAGCAGCAGCACCGAGGCGAGGGCGAAGATCCAGCTGGGGATATCGGGGAACCAGGCGTTGAGCACATGCCCTGCCGCCAATGCTTCGATCGGGATCACCAGCACCCAGAACCACCAGTACAACCAGCCGATGGTATAGCCGGCCCAGCGGCCGATGGCCTGGTCAGCGTAGGTGGAGAACGATCCGGTGTCCGGGTGTGCCACGGCCATTTCGCCGAGCATGCGCATGACCAGTACCACCAGGGTTCCGGCCACGAAATACGAAAGAATGGTGGCTGGCCCGGCCGCCGCGATGGCGTGCCCGGAGCCGACGAAAAGTCCGGCACCGATAATGCCCGCAATGGACAGCATCGTTACATGACGTGGCTTGAAACCTTGTGCAAGGTTGCCATCAGATCCCACGGTGTTCATTGATCTTGTTCTCTTTTTGCTGACACAAGGAAGGACGGGGCAGGTGTAGGCGAAAATATCTCCTTTCAAATCAGGAAGTCGACACGTTGCTGGTGCTCTGTTGTTGATCTTTGGCACGCGTCACAGAGCAAGATGCCGGTGTGGTTCGGGCTTCATTTAAGCCCCGTGAGGCTGTGGGAAATTACACGAGAACGCCTCGGAACTGTTCGATCACGACAGGGCATTTCCCTAAACGCCAGATGTCGCGAATGGCATGTCCGATCACGCCAGCGGGCCGTCTGACGCTTTCGTTTTTCATTTGGATGTGTTTTGACCGCACACAAAAAAGCCCCGGTCTCCCGGGGCCTCTGTTGCTCAGGCGTCTGCCTACGCCTGCCCAGTGCGCTCGAAGCGCTTGGCCAGCAACAGGTAAGCGAAGATCCCCAGCACGCCATGGGCGGCCACGAACCAGAGTGCGTTGTGGAACGAGCCGGTGCTGGCGACCACGTAACCGATCACCAGCGGGGTGATGATGCCGGCGATGTTGCCGATGCCGTTGAACACGCCACCACACAGGCCGACCATCTTCTTCGGCGCCACATCCGACAGCACCGCCCAGCCCACCGCCGCCAGGCCCTTGCCAAAGAACGCCAGGGTCATCAGGGCGATCACCGCCGCGTTGCCCTCCACATAGTTGGCCAGCACCAGGCTGGTGGACAGCGCCATGCCGATCACGAACGGGGTCTTGCGCGCCTTGGACGGGTGCACGCCGCGGCGGATCAGGCAGTCCGAAACGAAGCCGCCGAGGATGCCGCCGGTGAAGCCGCAGATGGCTGGCAGCGCAGCGACCCACCCGGCTTCCATGATGGTCATGCCACGGCCCTTGATCAGGTAGATCGGGAACCAGGTGATGAAGAAGTAGGTGAGCGAGGTAATGCAGTACTGCCCCAGGTACACCGCCCACAGGTTGCGGCTGGTGAACAACTGCGCGATCTCGGCGCGGGTCGGTTTGCTTTTGGCCGTCTTGCGTTCCTTTTCCAGGTCGACCAGGGCGCCGCCTTCACGCATGTAGTCCAGTTCTTCGCGGCTCAGCCCCGGCGCGCTGTGCGGTTCGTGATAAAGGCGGAACCACACCACGCTCAGTACCAGCCCCAGCACGCCCATCCAGATGAACACCTGCTCCCAGCTCAGGCTGTGGGTCATCCATGCCATCAGCGGGGCGAACACCACCACGGCCATGTACTGCGCCGAGTTGAACAAGGCAGAGGCCGTGCCGCGTTCACGGGTGGGGAACCAGCAGCTGACGATGCGCGAGTTGGCCGGGAACGCTGGCGACTCCACCAGGCCGAGCATGAAGCGCATGGAGAACAGCGCCACCGCCGCCGACACCCCGGCCAGGCCCAGCCAGCCGACGGTGCCTTGCAGCAGGGTGAACAGTGACCAGAGGATCAGGCTGACGCCATACACCCGGCGCGCGCCGAAGCGGTCGAGCAGCCAGCCACCGGGGACCTGGCCCAGGGCATAGGCCCAGGCGAAGGCCGAGAAGATCATGCCCAGCATTACCGGGTCCAGGCCCAGGTCTTTCAGGACTTCGGTGCCGGTGATCGACAAGGTGGCGCGGTCGGCGTAGTTGATGACGGTGATGACGAAGATCAGCGCCAGGACCAGGAAGCGATGGCGGCCGACCCCGGCCACGGCCTGCGGTGCGGCGACGGCGGATTTGCTGTTCATGTGGACCCTCTTGCTTCTCGGTGGAAGCGATTGTTTTTGTACAGAGAAGGTGTGGCCCTTGGGCCTTGTGTTGCCTGTGCCGGCCCTTCGCGGCTAAAGCCGCTCCTACACAGACGGCGGTGTACTTGTAGGAGCGGCTTTAGCCGCGAAAGGGCCCTAAAGGTCGATCACCCGATTCGGCGGCACCTCGCCCCTGAAACAGGCTTCAAGGTTGTTCAACACCATGCGCCCCATCTCCAACCGGGTCTGCAGCGTGGCGCTACCTCGATGCGGCTGCAGGCTGACCTGGTTCAGGTCACGCAACGCCGGCGGCACATACGGCTCGTCGACAAACACATCCAGCCCGGCCCCGGCGATGCGCTGTTCCCGCAACGCCTCGACCAGCGCGTCCTCGTCAACCAACTTGCCGCGCGCCACATTGACCAGGTACCCCTCCGGCCCCAGAGCATCGAGCACCTCGGCCGTCACCAGCACCTGGCCGCCATCGGCAGAAGCCGCCACCACCAGTACATCCACCGAGCGCGCCAGCTCGACCAGGTCGGCCTCGTAGCGATAACCCGTTTCTGGCTGCTCGCGCCGCCCGTTGTAGGCAATGCGCATGTCGAATGCAGCGGCGCGCCGGGCGATGGCCTTGCCCACCTCGCCGAGCCCGACGATGCCCAGTTCGATGCCGCTGACCTTACGTGCCAATGGCAGGTTGACCGTGCCCCACAAACCGTCGCGCACCAGCCGCTCACCCTCGCCCAGGCGGCGCAGGGTACTGATGATCAGGCCCATCGCCAGGTCGGCCACATCCGCGGTGAGCACGCCCGGTGTGGTGGTGACATGGATACCGCGGCTGGCCGCGTGGCGCAGGTCCACGGCGTCGGTGCCGATACCGCTGATGGCGATGATCTCAAGGCTGGGCAACTGGTCCATCAGCGCGTTCGACAAGCCCTTGGCACCGCCGGTGACTACAGCGCGAATGCGCGGGCCAACCTCGGCGAGCAGCTGTTGCGGGTGGTCATGCTGATACAGCCGATGCACCTGGTAGGCACTGACCAGCTGGGCATCGATGGCCTCGGGGACAGGCTGGGTCAGCAGCACGTCGATGGCGTTGTTGTTCATCCTGGGCATCCGGCAGTTCGAAGACATGACTCGATGCTAGGCCCGCATTTGATACAGGTCTAATATAGATACTGGATCGAATAATTCAGGAATTGAATCATGGAGCTGCACCAGCTGCGCTGCTTCGTCGCCGTCGCCGAAGAGCTGCATTTCGGCCGCGCCGCTACCCGCTTGCACATGACCCAGCCGCCGCTGAGCCGGCAGATCCAGCTGCTGGAACATGCCCTCGGGGTGCTGTTGCTGGAGCGCAACAACCGCCAGGCGCGCCTGACCCTGGCCGGGCAAAGCTTTCTTGAAGATGCCCGGCGTATCCTGCAAGTCGCCGAATCGGCCAGCCAGTCGGCGCGGCGTATCGCCCATGGCGAAGCCGGCCGCCTGACCCTGGGCTTCACCGCCGTGGGTGCCTACAGCATGATCCCGCGCTTGCTGGTGCACGCCGGGCAGAGCTTGCCGGATATCGAGCTGGTGCTCAGTGAACGGGTCTCGTCCACCCAGGTGCACGACCTGGAAGCCGGCCTGATCGATGTCGGCCTGGTGCGCCAGGTGCTGCCCAGCGCGCGCGTGGAATACCTGCCGATCCACCGCGAACCTTTCGTCGCCGCCCTCCCCGCCGGGCATGCGCTGGCGGCACGCGAGCGGCTCAAGCCGAGCGATTTCGATGGGCAGCCGTTCGTGATGTACAGCGCCAATGAAGGGCGCTATTTCCATGACCGCATCGCCAACCTGTTCGCCCGGCATGAGGTGCAGCCGCGCTACCTGCATCAGCTGGGGCAGACCCATTCGATCCTGGGCCTGGTCAATGTGGGATTAGGCTGTGCGGTGGTGCCGGCTTCGGCGCAGGCGTTGCGCCTGGAGCAGGTGGTGTTCAAGCCGTTGGTGGGGATGGAACAGCAGGCGGAGATATTCCTGGCGTTCTGCCGGGATAACCCGAACCCGGTGCTGGGGAGCTTTGTGGCGATGGCGCGGGCATTCTTTGAAGCAGGATAAATGGTGTTGGCCTCTTCGCGGGCGTGCCCGCGAAGAGGCCCGATGCCTTAACGCACCAGGCAAGGCCGCTTGTTGTCGAAGCTCCAACCGGGAATCAGGAACTGCATCGCCACGCTGTCATCCCGCGCCCCCAGCCCCATGTTGCGGTAGCACTCATGGGCCTTGGCCAGCTGGTCTTCATCCAGCTCCACACCCAGCCCCGGACGCTCCGGCACCCGCACATGGCCGTCGACGATACGCAGCGGCTCACGGGTCAGGCGCTGGCCGTCCTGCCAGATCCAGTGGGTATCGATGGCGGTGATTTCACCCGGCGCCGCCGCCGCCACCTGGGTGAACATCGCCAGCGAAATGTCGAAGTGGTTGTTCGAGTGCGAGCCCCAGGTCAGGCCCCAGTCGTGGCACATCTGCGCCACCCGCACCGACCCCTGCAAGGTCCAGAAATGCGGGTCGGCCAAGGGGATGTCCACCGACTGCAACTGGATCGCATGGCCCATCTGCCGCCAATCGGTGGCGATCATGTTGGTGGCGGTCGGCAGGCCGGTGGCACGGCGGAACTCAGCCATCACTTCACGGCCCGAGTAGCCGTTCTCGGCACCGCACGGGTCTTCGGCGTAGGCCAGCACATTGTGCTTGTCGCGGCACAGGGCGATGGCCTCTTTCAACGACCAGGCGCCATTCGGGTCAAGGGTGATGCGCGCTTGCGGGAAGCGTTCGGCCAGCGCCGTCACCGCGTCCATTTCCTCTTCCCCCCGCAGCACGCCGCCCTTGAGCTTGAAGTCGCTGAAGCCATAACGCTGCTTGGCCGCTTCGGCCAGGCGCACTACCGCTTCCGGGGTCAGGGCCTTTTCGTGGCGCAGGCGGAACCAGTCGTCATCGGCATCGGCTTCGTTGCGGTAGGCCAGGTCGGTCTGCTGGCGGTCGCCGATGTAGAACAGGTAGCCGAGCATTTTCACCGCTTCACGCTGCTGGCCCTCACCCAGCAGTGCCGCCATCGGCACGTTGAGGTGCTGGCCGAGCAGGTCGAGCAGCGCCGCCTCGATGGCCGTCACCGCGTGCACGGTGATGCGCAGGTCGAAGGTCTGCAGGCCACGGCCGGCGGAATCACGGTTGGCAAAGGTCTGGCGCATGGCGTTGAGCACGCGCTGGTAGTGGCCGATCGGCTGGCCGACCACCAGGCTGCGGGCGTCTTCCAGGGTCTGGCGGATCTTCTCGCCACCAGGCACTTCGCCCAGGCCGGTGTTGCCGGCACTGTCGCGCAGCACCACGACGTTGCGGGTGAAGTACGGGCCATGGGCACCACTGAGGTTGAGCAGCATGCTGTCGTGGCCAGCCACGGGGATCACGCGCAGGTCAGTGACAACCGGGGTGCTGGAGTGAACGGCGGGATTGGTCTGCATGTTCATGGTTGTTGTCTCGCAGTCATCAGTGGGTCTGGCCCAAGGCCGAAGGCGCCTTGTGGTCGTCAGAGGGAACGCCCTTGGGGCGAATGCGTACGAAGAAGATGGCGATGGCCGCCAGCACCGAGGTCACCGCCAGGCCATACAGCCCGCCCTGGATCGACCCGGTCTGCTGTTCGAGCAGGCCGAAGGTGGTGGGGGCGACGAAGCCGCCGAGGTTGCCGACCGAGTTGATCAGCGCGATCACAGCCGCGGCGATACGGGCGTCCAGGTAGCCTTGCGGAATCGGCCAGAACAGCGAAGAGGCCGACTTGAAACCGATGGCGGCAAAACACACGGCGACAAAGGCGAACACCGGGCCGCCGGTGGTGGACATGAACATGCCGATGGCGGCGACTATCAAGGCACCGGCAACCCAGGCCTGCTGGAACTTCCAGCGCGTTGAGCCGGCAGCGAAGGCGTACATGGCGATGATCGAGATCAGCCACGGGATCGAGTTGAAGAAGCCGACCTGCAGGTCGCTGAGGTCGCCCATGCGCTTGATGATGCTCGGCAGCCAGAAGGTGGCGGCGTAGATGGTCAGCTGGATGCAGAAGTAGATCAGGCAGAACAGCACGATCTGGCGGTCCTTGAGCAGACTCCAGGCCGAAGGCTTCACCGCGCCGACCGCTTCACGCTCACGCTGCTCGCGGTCGATGGTCGCCACCAGCGCGTCCTGTTCAGCCTGGCTCAGCCACTTGGCATCGTGCGGCTTGGAGTCGAGCCAGAAGAACACGAAGAAGCACAGGGTCACCGAGGCCATGCCTTCGATGAACAGCATCCACTGCCAGCCATGCAGGCCCAGGCCCTGGATCTGCATCAGCGCACCGGCCAGCGGCCCGGAAATCAGCGACGCCAAGGCCGAACCGCTGAGGAAGATGGCAATCGCCTTGCCGCGCTCGGCAGCCGGCAGCCAACGGGTGAAGTAGTAGATCACGCCGGGGAAGAAGCCCGCCTCGGCAACGCCCAACAGGAAGCGCAGCACGTAGAACTGGGTTTCGCTCTGGACGAAGGCCATGGCGGTGGCCACCAGGCCCCAGGTGAACATGATGCGGGTCAGCCACAGCCGCGCACCGATCTTTTGCAGCAGCATGTTCGAGGGCACTTCGAACAGCGCGTAGCCGATAAAGAACAGCCCGGCACCGAAACCGAAGGCCGCGGCACTGATGCCCAGGTCGCTTTCCAGGTGCGGGCGGACGAAGCCGATGTTGACGCGGTCGAGGTAGTTGACGATGAACATGATGACGAACAGCGGCAGGACGTGGCGCTTGACCTTGGCCACGGCACTGGCCAAAGCGTCGCCTTCATTCCGGGCAGACGGAGCGAGGGTGTCGTTCACGGGTTGGATCTCCCACTAATTGTTTTTGTGCGGGTCGAAGTTGTCTGGCATGACAGTGGGATGGAGCATATGCGCAGCGAGGTTGTACGACAAGATGTCGAATGTCGCCTAAATAGCAAAATACAAGCTGATAAATAGGAATTTTGCGCCGAACATGCTGATAAATCGATTAACAGCTCTGTACCATGCAGAGAAAAACCAGGCAAAAAATTTTTTGATTGGTTAACTTGTCGTACAAGTTACCCTTATTCGGAACCCGCTATGGATACTTCCCCGGCCAAACGCAGCCACAGCCGCGCCCATGACCTGGTGTCGAGCCTGACCCAGCAGATCCTGTTGGGCACCTTCAAGCCGGGGGACAAGCTGCCATCGGAGAACACCCTGGTGCGCGAACATGGCGTCAGCCGCACCGTGGTCCGCGAAGCGTTGTCGAAATTGCAGGCCTCAGGCCTGGTGGAGCCACGCCACGGCATCGGCACCTTCGTGATGGAGCGCCAGGGCCAGGCGGGTTTGCGCGTGGGGGCGGAGAATGCTGCGAGCGTGCGCGACCTGCTGGAGCTGCGCATCGGCCTGGAGGGCCAGGCAGCCGCCCTGGCTGCCGTGCGCCGCAGTGACGAGCAGGTAGCACGCATGCGCAAGGCGCTGGACGACTATCAGGACCTGGCGGCAGCCGGGGACAGCTGCATTGAGGCGGACCGGCGCTTTCACCTGTTGATCGCCGAGGCCACCGGCAACCTGTACTTCAGCGAGATGATGGCGCAGCTGGGCAACGGGCTGATCCCGCGTAACCGCATGGCCCTGGCCGAACGCAGCGGAGCCAAGCTGGCGCGGCATGCGTATTTGGCCAATCTTGAGCATGAGGCGATCCTCAATGCCATTCGCCGGCAGGACCCGGATGCGGCGCGGGCAGCGATCTGCCTGCACCTGTCCAACAGCCGCGATCGCCTGCTGCCGGACTAGGGGCTGTGGTGCTTGGCACGACCACTGTGGGAGCCGCGCCAACCTTGAAAATTAAGCCAGCGCCCGATCCACCAACACCTGCAGGCGCCCTTGCGAACACCGCTCGACCCGCGCCTCGACGCCATACACCTCAGCCAGCAATTCAGGCTGCAGAACCTCCCCCGGCGCCCCACACGCCACCACCCTGCCCTCGCGCAACACCACCAGCCAATCGGCATGGCTGGCCGCCAGGTTGATGTCGTGCAACACCGCCACCGCCAGCAACCGATGCGTCACCACCCGCTCGCGCACCGCGCCCATCACCCGCAACTGGTAATGCAGGTCCAGCGCACTGGTCGGCTCATCGAGCAACAGCACCTGCGGATTGCGCGCCATCAACTGAGCCAGCGCCACCAGTTGCCGCTGACCACCGGAAAGGCTGTCGAGCGAGCGCTCGGCCAGCGCTTCGATACCCAACTGGCGCAACGCCTCATAGGCGCTGCCAAGCAGGTCATCCGCACCGCTCACGCGCAACGCCGCGACAATGCTTTCCAACACGCCGAGGGCAATCCCCGGCGGCAGTTGCTGGGGCATGTAGGCCAGCCGCCGCGAGCGCTCGGCAAAGCTCAACCGGGTCACGTCCTGGCCATCCAGGCTCAAGCCGCCCTTCATCCGTTCCAGCCCCGCCAGCGCCCGCAGCAAGGTCGACTTGCCCGCGCCATTGGGCCCGACCAACGCTACCAGGCTGCCGGCCGGCACCTCGGGCAAACTCACCCCATGCAGGATCTGCCGCGCGCCATAGGCGACCGCTACATCATCGATCAACAGGCTCACAGTTTTCTCCCCCGGCGGAACACCAGCAGCACGAACACCGGCACCCCGACCAACGCCGTGACGATGCCCACCGGCACGATCACCCCAGGCAGGATCAGCTTGCTGGCAAGCGACGACAACGACAGCATCAATGCCCCCACCAGCGCACTGGCCGGCAGCAGAAAGCGCTGGTCCTCGCCGACCAGCAAGCGGGCGATATGCGGCCCGACCAGGCCGACGAAACCGATGGTGCCGACAAATGCAACGGCCGTCGCCGACAACAGGCTGATGCGCAGCAGCGAGGCAAAGCGCAGGCGCCGGGTGTCCACGCCAAAACTGCGTGCGCGGTCCTCGCCCATGCGCAACAGGGTCATGGCCGGCGCGGCGCGCAGCGAGAACGGCAACAGCAGCGCCAGCACCGCGGCGAGGATCCCGAGCTTCTGCCAGTCGGCCCGGGCCAGGCTACCCAGGGTCCAGAACACCAGTTGCTGCAACACGTCCTCGGTGGCCAGCAACTGCAGCAGCGAAACCAGCGCATTGCAGCTGAACACCAGGGCGATACCGAACAGCACCAGGCTCTGCACCCCCGCGCCACGCAAACGTGACATGGCCTGCAGCAGCACCACCGACAGGCAGGCGAAGACGAAGGCCATCACTGTCACCTGTGCGCTCGGCGCCAGCCAGGCGACACCCAGTGGATAGGCAATCGCCAGCGATGCACCGAGCGCCGCCGATGACGACACGCCGAGGGTGAACGGGCTGGCCAACGGGTTGTCGAGGATCGCCTGCATCTCGGCCCCCGCCAGCGCCAGCGCCGCGCCCACCAGCACCGCCATCAGCGAGTACGGCAGGCGCACGTTCCAGATGATCACCCGCTCGGTGGCGCTAAGCGTCGTCGGGTCGAAGAGGCCATGCAGCAGTTGCCCCAGGCCCATGCCCGAGGCACCGCAGGCCAAGTCACCGAGTACCGACAGCAGCAACAACAGCGCCAGCGCCAATACCAGCAAGGCTCGCCGCCAGAGCAGGCGGCGGTAATGCCAGGCTGCGAGCGCCGCGCCTTGGTGGGCCAGCGCGGTCACTTGGCGTCGACCCAGTACTGGCCGTCCAGGCCTACCTTCAGCATCCGGTTGATTTCAGCCATGGTCGCCTGCGGGTCGACATCCTGGAAGCGCTCGGGATGTACCCAACGGGCCATGGCCTCGACCGCGAGGATGTTGAACGGCGAGTTGTAGAAGTCATGCCACAGGCCGTGGGCCTGCCCGGCCTGGATCGGCCGCAGCGGTGCGAACTCAGGGCGGGCGGTGATCTTCGCCAGGCTCTGGCGGGCAGTCTCGGTGGATACACCCGCGCCCAGCAGCACGCCCGGTGCACGGTTGCCGGTGGCGATGTACACGTCCGGGTCGGCCTGCAGCACGTATTCGACGCTGACGTCGCCCAGCGCGCCCGGCACCACGTCGGCACCGATGTTGTGCCCGCCGACCGCCTCGACCAGGCTGCCCAGGCCGCTCTTGCCGGTGGTGTGCCCCGGTGCCTGCCACACGCCCGCCAGCAGTTCGAGAAACACTCTCGGCCGCTCACTGGCCTTGAGCGTGGCCACGCTGTCGGTGATGTGCTTGAGGTGGCGGTCGTACAGACTCAGGTATTCCTGGGCCTGCTGTTCACGCCTGAGCAGAGTGCCCAGCGCCTGCATGCTGACATGAGTGTTGCGAATCGGGTGCACGCGGAAGTCGACGAACAGCACCGGCACCCCGGCCTTTTCCAGCAGGTCGGCCACCGGGCTGTGCTGGGTCGGGCCTTCGCCGGCGATGCTGAAGATCGCCAGGTCCGGCTTGAGCGCGAGGATCTGCTCGGCACTGACGCTCTGCTCGGAGGCCTGGCCGATCAAGGGCAGCTTGGCGACCTGCGGGTACAGCTTGGCGTACACCTCAAAGGTGTGCGGATCGAGCAGGCGCATGTCGTTCTGCCAGCCGACTACGCGCTGGAACGGGTTGTCGCGGTCGAGCAGCGCCAGGGCAAAGAACAGCCGCCCTTCACCAAGCACGATGCGCTGTGGCGGGTGATCGACTTCCACCTTGCGCCCGAGCACGTCGGTCACTTGCAGGGCGCTGGCGGTTTGCGCAAAGCCAGCTGTGGTCGCCAAGACAACGAGGGCAAGCAGCAGGCGCTGCCGAATACAACGAAGAAAGCACATCGGGGAATCCTCTTGAAGAGAATCAGTCGCATCTGAAGCGGGGCATTCTAGCCAGCCGCCTTCCCCTGCCGATGTGCGCAAATGTATTGGCTTGTCGTGCGTTCGTTACAGTTTCACCAGGTCAGGCAGATCTTGCCGAAATGCCGGTTGCTCTCCTGATAGCGGAACGCCTCGACGATCTGCTCCAGCTCGAAATGCTTGTCCACCACCGGCCGCAAGCCATTGGCATCGATCGCCCGCACCATCGCCTGCTGCTGCGCGCGGCTGCCCACCAGCACACCTTGCAGGCGGATCTGCCGCACCAGTGCCTGCACCAGCGGCAACTGCCCGGCCACGCCAGTGAGAATGCCGATCAGCGACACATGCCCACCAATGCGTGCGGCAATCATCGACTGCTCCAGGGTCGCCGGCCCACCCACTTCGATCACATGGTCGACGCCGCGATTGCCCGTGAGCTCACGGGCCTTCTCACCCCAGGCCGGGGTGCTCTTGTAGTTGATCAGGTGGTCGGCGCCCAGGGCTTTCAGGCGTTCGAGCTTGGCGTCGCTGGATGACGTGGCGATGACCGTGGCCCCCGCCAGCTTGGCGAACTGCAAGGCGAAGATCGACACCCCGCCGGTGCCCTGCACCAGCACCGTGTCGCCGGGCTTGAGGTGATCATCGCTCATCAAGCTGCGCCAGGCAGTGAGGCCTGCCGTGGTCAGGGTTGCAGCCTCGGCGTGGCTGAAGCCTTGGGGAGCCAGGGTGAAGGCGGTAACGGGAGCGGTCACCTGTTCGCGCGCGTAGCCGTCGATGCCGTCGCCGGGCACCCGGCCAAAGCCTTCGACGTTGGCCTGGCCGTCAAGCCAATCCGGGAAGAAGGTGCTGACGACGTTGTCGCCGACCTTGAATTCACTTACGCCCGCACCGACCGCGACCACTTCGCCGGCGCCGTCGGCCATGGGAATGCGCCGCTCGCTCGGGCCCCACATGCCGCTGACCACGGCGAAGTCGTGATAGTTGAGGGAGCTGGCATGCAGCTGCACGGTGATCTCGCCGGCCTTGGGCGCTGGGGCCTCGCTGGTGCCGACTTCGACCTTGTCGTAGCCGCCGCCGGGTTGCACATAGATGGCCTTGCTGGTCATGACTGGGGCTCCATTCAGAGAAAGACTGCGGTTCAGCATAGCCATTTCCGGCCTCTTCGCGGCGCAAGGGTCAGCCCAACAACCCCCGCAGTGCCCGGCAATCCGCCGCATGCCAGTCCACCAGTTCTGGCCATGGATTATCCGGCAAATTCACCAGCACCGTGCGCGCACCCGCAGCCCGCCCACAGTCCAGGTCAAAGCGATAATCCCCGACCATCACCAGCTCACTGGGCGCCACACCCCAGACGCTGGCAATCTTCAACAGCCCATCCGGGCTCGGCTTGGGCTCTGCCTCATCGCGCCCGAGAATGTGCTCGACCGGGAAGCAATCCGCCAGGCCGATCGCTTCCAGCGTCACATGCGCCAGCTCCCGGGCATTGCGGGTGAGGATGCCCAGGCGGCAACCACGCTGAGCCAGCTCACGCACCAGCTCCACGGCCCCGGTGGCCGCTGTCGAGGCAATCGCCAGGTCGCGTTCATGCTCCAGCAGCCAGGCATGCTTGGCCGCCGCTTCCGCTGCCGGCAGCGCCGCCAGGTGGGTGAGAATGTCGTGCTCGGCCGGGATGTCCAGGGCGACGCGGATAGCGGCGAAATCGTGCACCGCCACCGTCAGGGTGCCGTCCATGTCGAACACCCAGTTGCGGATTTCGGCCAGGCTCATGCCCAGTCCTTGCGGTGGCGAATCAGGCCTTCCTGGGTCGACGATGCCACCAGCTGGCCAGCGCGGTTGAAGATGCTGCCGCGGCAGAAACCACGGGCATTGCCGGCCCACGGGCTGTCGGTGGCGTACAGCAGCCACTCATCGGCGCGCAGGTTACGGTGGAACCACAGCGAATGGTCGAGGCTGGCGATCTGCATGTCGCGCTGCCACACCGACTTGCCATGAGGCAGCAGCGAAGTGGTCAGCAGGCCGAAGTCGGAGGCGTAGGCCAGCAGGTACTTGTGCAGTGCAGGTACGTCAGGGAGTGTGCCGTCGGCGCGGAACCAGGCGTACTTCACCGGGTCGCCGGGTTGCGGGTTGAACGGGTCGCGCTCGGTCACCGGGCGGATCTCGATCGGCTTGGCGCACAGCACCTTGTCGCGGATGCGTTCGGGCAGCTTGTCGGCGTGGGCGCTGGCCAGCTCGACTTCGGTCGCCAGGTTTTCCGGGCCGACCACGTCAGGCATCTGCACCTGGTGCTCGAAGCCTTCCTCGTCGTACTGGAACGACGCGCTGCAGGTGAAGATCGGCTGGCCCTTCTGAATCGCCGTCACCCGCCGGGTGCTGAAGCTGCCGCCGTCACGCACACGGTCGACCGAATACACCACTGGCAAGCTGGCATCGCCCGGGCGCAGGAAGTAACCGTGCAGCGAATGCACGTGGCGCGCATCCTCGACCGTCTGGCTGGCAGCCGACAGCGACTGGCCCAGCACCTGGCCACCGTACAGCTGACGGAAGCCCAGGTCCTGGCTGCGGCCACGGAACAGGTTCTCCTCGATCGACTCGAGGCTCAACAGGTCGACCAGGTCGTCCAACACATGACTCATCGGGGGTTCTCCTTGTAGGAGCGAGCTTGCTCGCGATGCGCCGCGTCAACGGCGCTCGGTTTCACAGGCGCTGAACATCTTTCGGCGAGCACCTTGCAGGGGTAAGGAAATGATACAGGGTTTGTCATTGACGCCGTGCATGGCGGCTCATTCAGTGCGCAGGGTCTGCTCCCAATGTGCGCGGTCAATGCGATATAGCACGTGAGGGCGCAGCGGGTGGCCGATGGGCAGGCGGGGGTGATCGAAGCTGCCATTGGCGTCCTGGAGCATGCCGATGGCCTGCATGACTTTCTGCGACGGCAAATTGCTCTCGCTAGTGAACGACACCACCTCTTCCACGCGCAATTGGGCGAAAGCACAACGCAGGCAGGTCCATGCCGCCTCGCTGGCAAAACCCAGGCCCCAATGGCGCCGGGCCAGGCGCCAGCCGATCTCCACTGCCGGGGCGAACGGCGCGTCGAAATTGACATTGAGCAAGCCCGTCATGCCGATGAACGCCCCGCTATCCTTGCGCTCCAGCGCCCACAGGCCGAAGCCGTACTCGTTGAAGTGGCCGCGGATCCTGCCGATCAGCGCCGCCGCTTCCAGCCGCGTCATCGGCGCCGGGAAATAACGCATCACCTGCGGGTCGGCACACATTGCGGCGAACTCGCGCAGGTCGTCATCGTGCCATTGGCGCAGCACCAGGCGTGCGCTTTCCAGGTGGAGGATGGGGGTCATGGGAGGTGCTCCGGTTTTACGTTGTGGCATTTAACAGCGTAGGCGCGGCCAGGTTTTTCACGCAACCGGCGGCGCCCAGAATGCAATTTTCACAACCCCTTCACCCGTCCCCGACAGACGGCTGAGCACAATGCCCCCCCAAACCACCGCCGCGCCATTGGAGTGACGCATGCAGCCAAGCAACACCTTGGGCCACCCCGCCAACCACGCCCGTCGCAAGCGACGCATGTCACGCAAAGCCCTTGGTGCCGCTCTCGGCCTGTGCCTGGTCATCGCGGCGGTGACCACCTGGCTGGCGACGAGGACCCATATCGTGGACCTTGGCAACGAGCGACAGTTGAACGAAAGCGGCCTGCTGAAGGACTGGGCCGACGGTGCGGTGATCGTGATGATCCGCCATGCCGAACGTTGCGACAGCGCGCCCGGCCCGTGCCTGAACGACCCCACCGGCATTACCGTGGCCGGCAGCGAGGCCGCCACGCGTGTAGGCCAAGGCTTGAAGCAACTGGGCCTGAGCAATGCCGATGTGCTCGCCAGCCCCAAGGTGCGCACCCAGCAGACTGCGCACTTCATCCTTGGCCAGGCCGTAGCGAGCGAAGCCTGGCTGGAAAGCTGCGACAACCAGTTCGCCAGTGAAGCGCTGGCGCGCAAGCGTGCGGGGCACAACCTGGTACTGGTGACCCACAATGGCTGCATCGACCATTTCGCCCGCCAGCAGCATGTGGCCGGTGGTGAGCGCGAGAGCAACTACGCCAGCGCGCTGTTCGTCTCGGTCAATGCCAACGGCAAGGCGCGAATCCTTGGGCGCTTGAACGAGCCAGACTGGCAACGCGTATTGGCCAGCGTAGGGAAATAACTGGCAAGATCAGCGCTGGCCCCGATTGCGAACTTCCCATGCCGTTGCCGCTGATCTACCACGAAGACTACAGCCCGGAATTCCCCGCCGAGCACCGCTTTCCCATGGACAAGTTCCGCCTGCTGCGCGACCACCTGGTGGCCAGCGGGCTGACCACCGACCAGGCCCTGCTGCGCCCGGACATCTGCCCCAACGATATCCTCGCCCTGGCCCATGACCGCAGCTACATCGAGCGCTACATGAATGGCGAACTGTCCCGCGAGGACCAGCGTCGCCTCGGCCTGCCCTGGAGCGAAGCCCTGGCCCGGCGTACCGTGCGCGCGGTGGGTGGCTCGCTGCTGACCGCCGAAATGGCGCTGCAGCACGGCATCGCCTGCCACCTGGCCGGCGGCACCCACCACGCCCACTACGACCACCCGGCCGGCTTCTGTATCTTCAATGACCTCGCCGTGATCAGCCGCTACTTGCTCGCAGCCGGCCGCGTGCACCGGGTGCTGATCTTCGACTGCGATGTGCACCAGGGCGACGGCACCGCACGCATCCTCCACGACACCCCGGACGCCATCACCGTGTCCCTGCACTGCGAGCAGAACTTCCCCGCACGCAAGGCTCACAGCGACTGGGACATTCCCCTGCCACGCGGCATGGGCGACACGGCTTACCTGAAGGTGGTGGAAGATGCGCTGAACTACCTGCTGCCGCTGTATCAACCCGACCTGGTGCTGTACGACGCTGGCGTCGATGTGCACAAGGACGATGCCCTGGGCTACCTGCAACTCACCGACCAGGGCCTGGCCGCGCGTGACGAGCTGGTGATGCGCCACTGCCTGGGCCGTGACATCCCGGTGGTCGGGGTGATCGGTGGCGGCTACAGCAAGGACCGCGAAGCCTTGGCCAGGCGCCACGGCATTCTTCACCACAGCGCGGCACGCGTCCTGGGTTGTTCACAATGACTGTGGAACCGCTTGTGGATAACCTGCGGGAAAGACGCTGCAGCCCTTTACCAGCCTGGCCTGTAGAACACTGATCATTTTTTGTTCAGTGCTTAGCTTGGCCAGGCTGCGCTAGAATGTGCCGTCTTTTCCACAGCCTGCTGCCTACCATGTCAGATAAATCCCCCGCTTCCTCTCCCCTGGCCGTCGTGATTGGCGGCGGCCCTGCCGGCCTGATGGCCGCAGAAGCCATGGCCCAGGCGGGCCTGGCGGTGGAAGTGTTCGACGCCATGCCATCGGTGGGCCGCAAGTTCCTGCTGGCCGGCGTCGGCGGCATGAACATCACTCATTCGGAAGCTTATCCACAGTTCGTTTCGCGCTACGCCGAGCGACAGAGCGAGATTGACGGGTTGTTGCGCGACTTCGATGCCGATGCGCTGCGCCAGTGGATTCACGGGCTGGGTATTGAAACCTTCGTCGGCACGTCGGGCCGGGTTTTCCCGACCGACATGAAGGCTGCCCCGCTGCTGCGCGCCTGGCTGAAGCGCCTGCGTGACAACAATGTAGTTATCCACACCCGCCATCGCTGGCTGGGCTGGAATGCCGACGGGAGCTTGCGCCTCGCTTATCCACAGGGTGAATTGCAGGTCAAGGCCGACGCCGTGGTACTCGCCCTCGGTGGCGCCAGCTGGGCAAGGCTGGGCTCCGACGGTGCCTGGCAGCCACTGCTGGCCGAACGCACTGTGGATATCTCGCCGCTGCGGCCGAGCAACTGCGGTTTCGAGGTCGAAGCCTGGAGCTCAGTGCTTGTGGACAAGTTTGCGGGGGCGCCGCTGAAGAACATTGCCCTGAGTGTGCCAGGCATGGCGCCGCGCAAAGGCGAGTTCATCCTCACCGCACAGGGCGTCGAGGGCAGCCTGGTGTACGCATGGTCGGCGCAGCTGCGCCAGGCCATCGAGCATGAGGGGCAAGCCAGGCTATTGCTTGATCTGCTGCCGGACAGGCCTGTGGACAAGATTGCCCAGGCGCTGGCCAAGCCACGCGGGTCGCGGTCGATGGCCAAGCACCTGCATAGCCAGTTGGGGATCGACGGGGCCAAGGCGGGGTTGCTGCGGGAGCTGACGGATCAGGCGACGTTTGCTGATCCTCAGGCGTTGGCGCGGGCGATCAAGGCTTTGCCGATCACGCTGGTACGGACGCGCCCGCTGGATGAAGCGATCAGCAGCGCCGGTGGCGTGCGTTTCGAAGGGCTGGATGAAGGGTTGATGGTTCGCCGGATGCCGGGGGTGTTCTGTGCTGGCGAGATGCTGGACTGGGAGGCGCCGACCGGGGGGTATCTGCTGACGGCGTGCTTTGCCAGTGGGCTTCGTGCGGGGCGAGCTGCTGCAGACTGGCTCAAATCTCAAGGGTGACCCCGCTCCCACAGAGGTCCCACCAGCCTTTCGAGAATCGAGCAAGCCAGTGGGACCCACAGGGCCAGCTTACGGTTTGCGCTTGCGCGGCCCGCCGTTGAAGCTCGGCACCTTGCGCACGGCCTTCACCGATGGCTCGGAGGCTCCCGCCTCGGCACTGTCCATCCAGCGCCCTAAACCACGCTTGGCGCTGTTCTCTTTCGGCTTCTTGGGCTTCTTCGGCTTCTTGATCACCTGGCCACTGGCATCGGTCATCGGTACCCGGTGCTCGGGGATGAAGTCCGGTTCCTCATGACGCGGCAGGGTCTGCCGGGTCAGCACTTCAATCGCCGACAGCATCTGCACTTCATCAGCACACACCAGCGAAATCGCCTCGCCCTTGTTGCCGGCCCGGCCGGTGCGGCCAATGCGGTGCACGTAATCTTCGGCCACGATCGGCAGGTCGAGGTTGACCACCAGCGGCAGGTCGTCGATATCAAGGCCACGGGCCGCAACATCCGTCGCCACCAGCACCTGAATCTCCCGCGCCTTGAAACTGTCCAGCGCGCGTTGACGGGTGGCCTGCGGGCGATCACCGTGAATGCCATCGGCATTTACACCGTCAGCCAGCAGGCGCTCGACCAGCTGATCGACGCCATTGCGGGTCTTGGCGAACACCAGCACCTGCTTCCAGCGCTGCTTGCGCAGCAGGTGCATGAACAACTCGGTCTTGCGCTTCTTGTCCACAGGCACCAGCCACTGCTTGACCGTGGTCGCCGCAGCGTTGCGCGGGCTGACTTCAATGCTCAACGGATCATTCAGCGCCAGGCCGGCGAGCATGCGGATCTGCTCGGAGAAGGTGGCGGAGAACAACAGCGTCTGGCGCTTGCGCGGCAAGGCGGCATACACCGACTGCAGCTCTTCGGCAAAGCCCAGGTCAAGCATGCGGTCGGCTTCATCGAGCACCAGGGTCTGTACCTGGTTGAACTTCACCGCGTTCTGACGGAACAGGTCGAGCAAGCGGCCGGGCGTAGCCACCAGCAGGTCGACGCCACGGCGCAGGCGCATCATCTGCGGGTTGATGCTGACCCCGCCGTACACCGCGTAGGTGCTCAGCGGCAGGTTCTCGGCATACTCGCGCACGTTGTTGTGCACCTGCTCGGCCAGCTCGCGGGTCGGCACCAGCACCAGCGCACGGATCGAGTTGCTGGCAACCTTCTCACCTTCCAGGGCCAGGCGCTGCAGCACCGGCAGGGTGAAACCGGCAGTCTTGCCGGTGCCGGTCTGGGCTGCGGCCATCAGGTCGCGGCCGGCCAGCACGGCAGGGATGGCCTTGGCCTGGACCGGGGTCGGGGTGGTGTAGTCCAGCTGCTGCAAGGTGCGCAGCAGCGGTTCGATCAGGCCGAGTTGGGCGAAATTCATGGCAATACCGTCAGGGGGTTCAGCGAAGGCGGCAAGTTTACCGCATCGCCCCTGGCTACTTGCAGATTTCGCCCTTCAACGGCTGTTCGGGCGCCTTGCGCCACTGCGGCAGGCCGATCAGCACCACGGCACCGATGATCACCGCCATGGCCAGGCATTCCTCCGCGCCAATCTCTTCGCCGGCGAAGACGATGCCCAGCAGCACCGCCACCGCCGGGTTGACGTAGGCATAGCTGGTGGCCGCGGCCGGGCGCACGTTCTTGAGCAGGTACATGTAGGCACTGAAGGCGAGGATCGAACCGAACAGCACCAGGTAGGCCAGCGCGCCCCAGCCTGCTGCGGTCGGCATCTGCGTCATGCGCTCACCGGACAGCACACTGCCCAGCAGCAACACCGCACCGCCGACCAGCATCTCGGCGGCACTGGCCATCGGCCCCTGGGGCAGCGGCAGGCTTTTGCTCCACACCGAACCGAATGCCCACGAAGCCGCCGCGAACAGGATCAACGCCGCGCCGATGGGGCTGGCCTGCAAGTTCGAGCCGAGGTTGAGCAAACCGATGCCGAGCAGGCCGAGGAAGATCCCGGCCCATTCCAGGCGCGAGTTGCGGTGGCCGAACAGCAAACCAAAGACCAGGGTGAACAGCGGCACCGTGGCCACCGCCAACGCCGCCACACCCGATGCCACACCGGCATGCTCGGCCACGGTCACACCACCGTTGCCGCAACTGAGCAGCAGAAAGCCGATGGCACCTGCCGCACGCCATTGCGGCCAGGTCGGTGCCGGCACCCCGCGCCAGCGCAGGAAGCCGTACAGCAGTCCGCCCGCAATCAGGAAGCGCACCCCCGCCATCAGCATCGGCGGCCATGACTCGACGCCGATGCGAATGAACAGGTAAGTGGAACCCCAGACCAGGTACAAGGCCAGGAAGGCGCCGACGAGCAACAGCGGAAAGCGACGGGAGGCAGGCATGGCAGACAACTCAGAAATCCGTTTTCGGGTGACCGAGTTTAGGGCTGTGTGCAAGTAAAGATAAGTTACAAAACAGCACGAAATGAGCGGCACACTTTTGGTGCGCTCATCAGGCGAACTTGGCCAAGGTTTCGCGAACTTTCGCGGCAGGCGTTTTCTGCAGGCGGCAAAGCAGCTCATGGGAGAGTTGCTGGATGCCGTGGCTCTGGCGTAGCACACCGGCCAAATGTTGCAGCAGGTTGGCGGCCATCTCCGCATCGGCCATCGCCCGGTGCGCGGTACCGGTATCCGGCAGCCCGGCCCAACGGGTCAAGGTACCCAGCTTGTGGTTCGGTGCCGCCGGCAGCAGGCGCCGTGACAGCAGCAGGGAACAGGCGAAGGCCTGGCGACGGCTGCGGCCGATGCGGCTCAATTCGTAATCCCAGAACTTCTGGTCGAAGGCGGCGTTGTGCGCCAGTAACGGGGTATCACCGACGAACTCGGCCACTTCGTTCATCACCCTGTCCACCGGCGGCGCAGTGCGCACCATGGCGGTGGTAATGCCGGTCAGCCCGGCGACGAAGGCAGGCACCGGCACACCGGCATTCATCAGGCTCTGATAGCGCTCGACGATACGCCCGCGTTCCAGCAACACCACCGCAACCTCGGTGGCGCGGCAGCCGGTACCGGGGGAAATACCGGTGGTTTCAAAGTCGATGACAGCAATACGTTCCATGAAAAACCTTAGTGCTTGAGCAACAGCGTGCCCTCGATGGGCACATAACGGGTGGCAGCACGAATCAGCGACAACGCGGTCAGGCCGGGGACGCCATAAACCACCGCCTCGGTGCCGTGGCGTTGGATGACCCGTTCCAGCAGCAGGTCGAAGTCACCATCACCAGAAGCCAGCACCACTTGGTCGACCCGGCTGGCCGCATCGATCACATCGAGGGTGATGCCCACATCCCAGTCGCCCTTGGCCGAACCGTCGCTGCGCTGGATGAACGGTTTCAGGCGCACGTCGAAACCGAGGTTGCGCAAGATCTGCTGGAATTGCTGCTGCTTGCTGTCGCCACGGTCGATGGCATAGGCCACGGCCTCGACGATCTCGCCTTCACGGCTGACGTCCTTCCACAGTGCGGTGTAGTTGAAGTGGCAGCCGTGGGCCTGGCGCACGGTGTAGTAGAGGTTCTGCACATCGGCGAACAGCGCGATCTTTTTCACCACATACCCTCGACATGAAAAGGGGCGCAAAGCGCCCCTTCGGAAATGCCAGCAGTATGCCAGACCGGTCAGACGAACGTATCGTCATCCGAGAAGAAGCCACCACCATCGTTACCGTAATCGGTATCGGCCCAGCCACCCTGGTCATTGCCCCAGCCGCCGTTGTCGGCGACCTGCTGCTGTGCGCCCTGGTCATTCCAGCCGCCGTTGTCACTGGCCGGTGCCGGCTCTTCCTTGATCACCTCGACCACCTCTTCAGGCTGCGAGTGGTGGTTGAACAGGCTGCTGATGCCTTGCGCCAGCAACACACCACCGGCCACACCCGCAGCGGTCTGCATCGCGCCACCGAGGAAGCTGCTGGCACCGCTGCGCGCCGGCGCGGCGCCAAACCCGGCCTGTTGCGGTTGCGCTTGTGCCTGCATTTGCGGCTGCGGCTGGGAGAAGCCCGGCGCACTCGGCTCGCGCCAACCGCCACCCGATGCCACCGGCGCACTTGGGCGCTGCGGCTGAACCGGCTGCGGATTGCGCGCACCGGCACCGAAAATGCTGGAGAGGAAGCCACCGCCGCCATTGCTGCTGCTGGCACGGGTTGCCTCAAGCTGGGCCCGGGCTTGCTTCAGCTCGGCCTCCAGCTGCTTGTTCTGCTCGTCCAGGCGCTTGATCGCGGCTTCCTGAACCAGGATCGCCTGGGCCATGTAGTACGGCGCCGCCGGCTGCTGGCGGACATGCTCCTCGATCCGTGCCTGCGCCTGCGCATCACGCGGCTGGCTCGGGTCTTCGGCTTGCTTGATGCGGCCGAACAGGCCGTCGATCAGGGTTTGTTCATCAGTGTTCATGGGGCTACCTCATGGGCTAGCAGGACATCGGACATGGCAAAGATGGGGCGCTCGGGCGAAGGATTCAATCACCGCACGGGTGAAACTTTTTTCAGCAAGTGACAGCTCTGGGCTAAAGTTAGGCCCCTGTTTTTACTGTCTTGCGATGTTGACTGATGAATCCGCTGAGCGTTCTGCGCGACTCCCTGTACTTCTTCCGCCGCCACCTGGCCAGCATCATCCCGCTGTGCCTGCCGCTGGTGGTGCTCGAAGCCCTCACCACCCAGCTGCTGTACCGGCAGCTGGGCGACCAGGCCTCGCCGGCCTACGGCATGCTGGTCAGCCTGTTGTTCTACCCGCTGTACAGCGCGGCGCTGATCCTCTACCTGGACACCCGCAGCAACGGCCAGGAGATCCGCAAACGCGACCTGTTCGCCCGCGCCGTGCAGCTGTGGCCGCAACTGGCCCTGCTGATCACGATCAGCTCGCTGCTGATCATGGCCGGCCTGGCGCTGCTGGTGTTCCCGGGCGTGTGGATCATGATCAACCTGGTGTTCGCTGAGTACCTGCTGGTGCTGCGTGGCCTGCCAGTGGTGCAATCGATGCGCGAAAGTGCGCGGATGACCACCGGGCACTTCATGCGCATCATGATCTGCGTGCTCGGCGTGCTGGCACCGATCTGGCTGATCGACGGCCTGCTGCTGATGGCCTTCCCCGAGCCCGCGCCGGGCGTTGAACTGGCCCTGGACAGCCTGAGTGGCTTCCTGCAGCTGTTCAGCACCGTAGTGCTGTATCGCCTGTTCATGCTGCTGGAAGGTGAAGCTGGCGCCTGACGCTGTATATCCACGAGGCGCTGAAGGAAGCCATTCAGCCTCCCATGTGGCATGCCCGATCCATACGGTGGAGTCCCAATCACCTGGAGACTTCCCATGGATTCGCAAATACAAGACGCTTACGCCCGCTCGTTCAGCGGCCAACTGTATGCAATCGCCACCAACAGGTATGTGCCTCTGCGGCTAAGCAGCAGCCGCGACAAATGGAGTTGGGGTATCACGCCTCAGAACGACTGGCTCATGGCAGGCGGCAAGCAGAACTCCATACGCCTGGATTTTGCCTTCGACTCCCAGACACACGACCGACTGCATTACCACATCAGCCTCTCCGGCAGCGCGCATCCCCCCAAGAAACTGGGGCTCAGCCTGAACGGTTACCTGGGTTTCTACCAGCGATTGGAAGTGACCGATTACTGGAAGATCGAACCGCTGGAGCTGACAGAGCACGGCCTGATCTGTCACCTGCGTGATCATCAGGGCCACCGTGCGGGCGCCATCATGGACACCCCGCATTACAACGGTCAAACACAGTACCTGCTGAATACGAAAGAAGGCGAAACACTCACCTTCCTGCTTCGGCAAGACAGCTGAACACCGCCCCTCAAGTGCCGCGCGGCTTGGCCCGCGCGGTAGCTTCAGCGACCAAGGGATCATCTGGCCAATAGTGCTTGGGGTACCTGCCCTTCAGGTCCTTCTTCACCTCGGCATAGGTCGTGCGCCAGAAGTTGGCCAGGTCCTGGGTCACCTGCACCGGACGCCGCGCCGGCGACAACAGATGCAGTTTCACCTGCTGGCGGCCCTGGGCAATGCGCGGGGTATCGGCCAGGCCGAACAACTCTTGCAGGCGCACGGCGAGAATGGGCGGGCTCTCACTGTAGTCCAGGCGGATGTTCGAGCCGGACGGTACCGCCAGATGAGCCGGCGCCCATTCGTCCAGACGCTGCGGCAATGGCCAGGGCAGCAGGTTGCGCATGATCGAGGACAGGTCCAGGGCGGCGAAGTGGCTCAGGCGCGAGACCTTGCCCAGGTAAGGCTGCAGCCAGTCTTCCATATTCGCCAGCAAAGCCTCGTCACTCAGGTCGGGCCATTCGCTCTGCCCCTCCTTGTCTAGATCCAGCTGACGCAACAGCGCGACCCGCGCTTGCCATTGGCGCAGCTCCGGGGTCCAGTTCAGCAGGTTCAGGCCTTTGCGCCGCACCAGGCCAAGCAACGCCTTGGCGCGGGCTTCGTCATCCAGGCCAGGCAACGGTTCGCGGCCCAACACCAGTTCGCCGACCTTGGTCTGGCGTTCGGCGCGCAGCACCTGCTCGCGCTCGTCCCAATCGAGGATATCGACGCGCTCGACCTGTTCGGCCAGCACATCATCGAGCAGCGCCGGGTCGAACTCGGCCGCCAGGTAGATGCGCTCTTCCCGCTGACCCTGACGGCTGCCCAGATCGGCGATTACCAGCCACGGGCATTTCATCAACGCGTCGACCTCGGCGAACAAGGCGGCACGGCCATTGGCCAGACGATACTCGGCGCCCCCCTCGCGCCGCTGCTGGGCGACCCGATCGGGATAGGCCAGCGCCAGCAATGCGCCAAGCCAACGCGGATGGTCGGGGTCGGCAACCGCCGCCACGGCCTTGCCGCGCAACAGGCCACGGTATTGCCGAGCGAGCTGTCGGGCGCGCTGCACACCGCCCTGGCCACCCCGGCTGGCCTTGCTCTCACCGCTGACCAGCGCCAGGCGGCTGTGCAGGTCGGCACCACCCCCGCGCTGGATATCGCGCTCGCCAAGCAAGGCGGCGACATCGCAGGCCATCGTCGCCAGGCCGAGATCCTGGCCGCGCAGCAGCAGGTGGGCGATGCGTGGATGAGCCGGCAGTTCGGCCATGGCCTGACCGTGGTCGCTGAGGTTGTCGCGGCTGCCCGGCTTGAACGCGCCCAGCCGCGCCAGCAGGTCCTGGGCCTGGGAGAAGGCCGCGGCTGGCGGCTGGTCGAGCCAGCACAGCTGATCGGGGGTAACCCCCCAGCGCGCAAGCTGCAGGGCCAGGCCGGCGAGGTCGGCCTGGAGGATCTCGGCGCTGCCGTAGGCAGCCAGCTGGTCATGCTGGGCCTCGGACCACAGGCGGTAGCACACGCCAGGTTCCAGGCGCCCTGCCCGGCCGGCGCGCTGGGTGGCGCTGGCGCGGGAAATGCGCTGGGTGTCCAGGCGGGTCATGCCGCTGCCCGGATCGAAGCGCGGCACGCGCGCCAGGCCAGCATCGATGACAACGCGCACGCCGTCGATGGTCAGGCTGGTTTCGGCGATGTTGGTCGCCAGTACCACCTTGCGCAGGCCTTTGGCCGGCGGGTCGATGGCGGCGCGCTGGGCATTGAGGTCCAGTTCGCCGTGCAGCGGACACAGCAGCACATCTGGCCGCTCACCCAGGGCCTCCTGCAGGCTTTGATGCACGCGACGGATCTCGGCCTGGCCGGGCAGGAACACCAGCACGCTGCCGGGCTGCTCGGCCAGTGCCAGCAACACGTTGTCCACAACCCGCGGCTCGATGAACTCGCCCGGCTGGAACGGCCGGCCCCAGCGGATATCCACCGGGTGCATGCGGCCTTCGCTGCTCACCACTGGCGCGTCGCCCAGCAACCGCGACAGGCGCTCGCCTTCCAGGGTCGCGGACATCAGCAGGATTTTCAGCGCAGGGTCGTCACGCAGCAGTTCGCGGCCATTGAGGCTCAGCGCCAGAGCCAGGTCGGCATCCAGGCTGCGCTCATGAAATTCATCGAAGATCAGCAGGCCCACGCCATCGAGTGCCGGGTCGGCATGCAAACGGCGGGTGAGGATGCCTTCGGTGACCACCTCGATGCGCGTGTTCGGCCCGACCTTGCTGTCCAGGCGGATGCGGTAGCCCACGGTTTCGCCGACCTTTTCGCCCAGTTCACTGGCCAGACGCTCGGCCGCCGCCCGCGCAGCCAGGCGGCGCGGCTCGAGCATGAGGATGGTCTGCCCGGCCAGCCACGGCTCATTGAGCAGCGCCAGCGGCACGCGGGTGGTCTTGCCCGCACCGGGGGGCGCTTCGAGCACGGCTTCGTCGCGGTTTTCCAAGGCTTCGCGCAGGGCGGGCAAGACGGCATCGATCGGTAAAGAAATCATGGTGGTCCTCGAACAGTCTGGCGAGTATAACGGCGAACCCAGCCTGCTCTATCATGGTCTTAGCTTCAGGTGCTGGCGCTTCGCTTGCCCTGCTGAATACTTTTCGGAGATTTACATGCGCATCCCATCCCGCGTCATTGGTGGCGCCCTGATCGTCACCCTGCTGACCCAGCTGACGGCCTGCGGCACCATCTTGTATCCCGAGCGCCGTGGCCAGATCGGCGGCAAGATCGACCCCGTAGTAGCCGCAATGGACGCCATCGGCATCCTGTTCTACGTGATCCCGGGCCTGATCGCCTTTGGTATCGACTTCGCCACGGGTGCCATCTACTACAAGGGCGGGCGCACGGCCCAGGTCGATCCGGCAAAACTGCGTGACGCCGTCAGCCCGGATGGCAAGGTCGACAACCTCAAGCTGCAGGCCATTCTCGAAAGCGAACTGGGCCAGCGCCTGCCACTGGATGACCCACGGCTGATCCAGCACCGCGGCAGCGTCGAGCAACTGGCGACCCTGGGTCTGATTCCTGCAGCCTGACACTGACAAGGACAATGCCCTGAGCATGATCACCCCAGCCGAACACCAACGCCTGCTGCGCCTGGCCACCCGCGCATCACTGGCAGTGGCCAGCATTCTGGTCGTCAGCAAGGCCGTGGCCTGGTGGCTCAGTGGCTCGGTCAGCCTGCTGGCCGGGCTGACCGACTCGGCACTGGATGCCGTCGCCTCGTTCCTCAACCTGCTTGCCGTGCACTACGCCCTGCGCCCGGCCGATGACGATCATCGCTTCGGCCACGGCAAGGCCGAGGCCCTGGCTGGCATGGCCCAGGCGCTGTTCATCGGGGTCAGCGCGGTGCTGATCGGGATACAGGCCTATGAACGCCTGCAAGACCCGCAACCGCTGGGTGACACGGCCATCGGCATCGGCGTGATGCTGTTGTCGCTGGCGCTGACCGTCGCCTTGCTGGCGTTGCAGCGCAAGGTGATTCGCCTGACCGGCTCGACCGCAGTGCGCGCCGACTCGCTGCACTACCGTTCCGACCTGCTGCTCAATGGCAGCATCCTGCTCGCCCTGCTGCTGGCACGCCTGGGCTGGGCGCAGATGGATGCGCTGTTCGGCTTGGGCATCGCGCTGTACATCCTCTGGAGTGCATTGCAGATCGCCCGCGAGAGCACGGCGATCCTCATGGACAAGGAGCTGCCGGGTGACATTGGCGAGGGGATGGTCGAACTGGTGCTGGGCATTCCCGGCGTCGAAGGCGTGCATGACCTGCGCACGCGGGTGTCGGGCAACCAGTGGTTCGTGCAACTGCACCTGGAGTTACCCGGGCAGCTGCCGCTGAACGCGGCACACGACTTGTGCGTGCAGGCATCGGAAGTCATCCGCCAGCGTTATCCACAGGCGGATGTGATGGTGCATGCCGACCCGGTGTGAATCAGTTGACGCTGTAGCCTCGGCCACTGAAGCAGGCACTCAGCGCCCGTCGGTAGTTGCTCGCCACCTCGACGGGTGGCGCATAAGGTGCCGTTGCCGGGTCGAAGCCTGACTGGCTCACTGCCCAGCGGTGGCACTGGTAGCGGTCCTGGTCCTGCTGCTCCTGCCCTTGGCCATACATCGGGTAGGCAATCACGTCGTAGCTGTTGCCGGCCGGGGCTGCCGCCGGCATCGGTGCCGGGGCCATGGCGGGCGGGTTGACCACGACATACTCCTGGCTGTCGGCCAGGTACTGGTAGTAGGTGTCGGCCACCAGGAAGAACAGCGCGCCGCCCAGCCAGACTTCCCGTGCATAGGACGGCAGGTAGTTGACCCGCACGCCGTAGGGCGGGGTCACCACCACGTAGCTGCCACCATGCGGGCGGTACCAGTAACCACCGGAGTAGTAGTAGTCATTGCCGCGGTACGGCACCTTGGCATAGCGGTCCGGGAAATGATCGACGGTGTGCCCTGGGCGATACTGCGGCCCGGGGCCCCAGCCATTGCCGTGGCCGTCCGGGCGCCCCTGCCAGTCGCCGCCGGGCCGTTGGCCTGGGCCGCCGGCTTGCCAGTGGCGGTTGTCGCCGTTGTGCCGGGGGATATCCTGATAGTAGCCCTGCCGCGCGGGCTGGGTCTGCTGTACTTCGTCACGCGAGTTGAGTGGGCGGCCGGGGCTACCTTCGTTGCCATGCCCCTCGCCCGGCCCTTCGGCCATAACCCCAAGACTGATACTCAAACCCAGCAAACCAACACCTGCCAACTGCCAGATGCGCGACTTCATGTTGTTCCTCACGGTCAATAAAACGGCATGCAACCAGTCTACCGTGCTGGCACCACGGGCAGATGAAATCGCGGCCATGAAAAAAGGGAGGCCATTGGCCTCCCTTTGAGAATTGTCGTCCGTGCTCGGCACTTGTGGCGCCGGCTCACCTCACAGCGTCTTCTGGAAGCTGTGTAGCCCGGGGGCCTGCAGATCCTGTTGGATGGCTGGCCGCGACCGCCCGCCTAGGGCGCGTCGCCGTGGACTGATGTCCGGGCAGTGATTCTGGAGTTAACGATACGGGAGAGGCTGCGGCACAGGATTGCGAAGATTGCTCAGATAAATAGCACTTGCGCAATTTTTAACCCTGGATCGATAATTCACCGCAATCCGAACAGAAAAGGCCTTTTCCATGAGCAAACTTGACCGCTACGACCTGAGCATCCTCGCCGAATTGCAGCGCGACGCGCGCATCTCCAACCAGGAGCTGGCCGAACGCATCGGCCTGTCGCCATCGCCGTGCTCGCGTCGGGTCAAGCAACTGGAAGACGACGGCTATATCTCGCGCCAGGTCGCCCTGCTCGACCGCAAGAAGCTCGGCCTGAGCCTGACCGCCTACGTGCTGATCGGCATGGACCGGCACACCCCGGAGCGCTTCGAGACGTTTGAAGCCGCCATCCGCAACCTGCCGCAAGTGCTCGAATGCAGCCTGGTCACCGGGATGGATGCCGACTACCAGCTCAAGGTGGTGGTACCCGACATGGACCACTACCAGAAGCTGCTGCTAGGCAGCCTGACCCGGATCGAAGGCGTGACCAGCGTGCGTTCGAGCTTCGTGCTCAACCAGGTACTGGCAAGCACCGAGCTGCCATTGACCCATTTGCGCTAAACGCCCGCTCGCCCGCGTATAATCGCAAGCTCAGCCTGCCTGGAGAACACCGATGGATCCCGCCGTATTCGAAGAGTGGATGATGATCGTACTGGTCACCGTACTGATCGGTTTCATGGGCTTCATCGTCTGGGACCTGGCGAAAAAGTCCAAGGCCGGGCGCTTTGGCACGATGATCCTGTTCTTCGTGCTCGGGCTGGGGGTGTTGGCCTTCATCATCAAGAGCGTGGTGGTGGCGTTTCTCGAAGGGGTCTAGGCCCTCAACGCGTGAGTTTCGGGGCAACCTCACGCCAGCAACCCTGCTCCAGCCCATCCAGCGCCCAGTCGCCGATCCGCACCCGCACCAGGCGCAAGGTCGGCAAGCCGACTGCGGCAGTCATCCGCCGCACCTGGCGATTGCGCCCCTCGCGAATCACCAGCTCCAGCCAGCTGGTCGGCACGCTCTTGCGAAACCGCACTGGCGGATTGCGTGGCCATAGCTCGGGCTCGTCTAGGCGCCGGGCTTCGGCGGGCAGGGTTGGCCCATCATTGAGCTCCACGCCATCGCGCAAACGCTGGATCTGCTCGTCGCTCGGCTCGCCTTCCACCTGCACCCAGTAGGTCTTGGGCAACTTGTGCTTCGGGTCGGCAATACGCGCCTGCAGCCCGCCATCGTTGGTCAGCAGCAACAAGCCTTCGCTGTCACGGTCGAGCCGCCCAGCCGGGTATATGCCTGGGATGTCGATGAAATCCTTGAGGGTCGCGCGCCCCTCACCGTCACTGAACTGGGTCAGCACGTCGAATGGCTTGTTGAACAGGATCAAGCGTGGCTCGGCCGGTGGCGCCTTGGCCTGGCGACGGGGGCCGGCAGGCCGCGCCTGGGGGCGGCGCGGCTTGGAACGGGGTGGCAGTGGCATGGATCCTCAGCGGAACGGCGGCTCATCGAAGCTGCGCAGTTTACGCGAGTGCAACGAATTGAGCTCGGTGCGCAGCAGGTCGAGGGCAGCGATGCCGATCTTCAGGTGCTGGCTGACCGCACGGTTGTAGAAGGCGTTGGCCGAACCCGGCAGCTTGATTTCGCTGTGCAATGGTTTGTCGGACACGCACAGCAAGGTGCCATACGGTACCCGCAGGCGATAGCCCTGGGCTGCGATGGTGCCGCTTTCCATGTCCACTGCCACGGCACGCGACAGGTTGATCAACGGTCGCTCCTGGGCCCAGCGCAGCTCCCAGTTGCGGTCGTCGTAGGTCAGCACGGTGCCGGTGCGCAGGCGTTTCTTCAGCTCTTCGCCACGCTCGCCGGTCACCTGTGCCGCGGCTTCCTGCAGCGCCAGCTGCACCTCGGCCAGGGCCGGAATCGGAATGTTCGGCGGCACCACACGGTCAAGAATGCCGTCGCGGCGCATGTAGGCGTGGGCCAAGACATAGTCGCCGATGGTCTGCGACTGACGCAGGCCGCCGCAATGGCCGATCATCAGCCAGCAGTGCGGGCGCAGCACCGCCAGGTGGTCGGTGATGTTCTTGGCGTTGGATGGGCCGACACCGATGTTGACCAGGGTCACGCCATCACCGTCGCCAGCGATCAGGTGGTAGGCCGGCATCTGATAGCGGTGCCACACCACGCTGGCTACCAGGGCCTGGGCCTCGCCGTGGTCCATGCCCTTTTCGATCACCACGTTGCCCGGCAGCACCATGCGCACGAAGCGCGGGTCTTCACGCAGTTGTTCGAGGCCATGGCTGATGAACTGGTCGACATACCGGTGGTAGTTGGTCAGCAGGATCCACGGCTGCACATGACGCCAGTCGCTGCCGGTGTAGTGCACCAGACGGCGCAGCGAGAAATCCACGCGGGCGGCATCGAACAGCGCCAGCGGCAGGGTCTCGGCAGTGCCCCAGTCGCACAGGCCATCGGCAATGTTGTCGGTGGCTGCCGACAGGTCGGTGCTGGGGAACACCCGCGCCAGTTCGGCAGCTGTGATGCCGCTGCCGGCCAGTTCATCGCCCTGGTCGACCACATAGGGGTACGGGATGTTCTGTTCACTGACGCCGACTTCCACGGTCACCGTGTAGTCATGCATCAGCGGGCGCAGCTGCTCCAGCAGGTAACCACGGAATGCCGAGGGCTGGGTGACGGTGACGCTGTAGGTGCCCGCTACCTGGACCTTGGCGTAGGCGCGAGTGGTGGCAGCCACCTCGCCGTGGCTGTAGTAGGTCAGGCGCAGTGCCGGGTAGCGGTACAAGGCGCGCTCGTCGGCGCCCGGCTCGGTACGGTCCTTCAGGTAACGCTTGAGGGCCTGGCTCAGGGCCCCGGTGGCCTGTTCATGCAGGGCCGCCAGACGGTCGACGGCCTGTTCGGGGGTATCAACGACTACAAAAGCTTGGCTCACACTGGGCTTCCTGTCTGGACATGCATGTCAGCCATCTTGCCTGCCTTTGTTACTAAATACATCCCCAGTGGTGAGCCGCCGTCTTCAACTTGGCCAGGCCGGTGTCGCCCGCGCCACCAGCGCCGCGACATCGATGCCTCGCGGCAATGCGCCATACACGCGCCCGCCAGCGCTCAGCCGGCTATCGATAAAGGCATCGCTGACCAGCGCATTGCCCGCCTCCAGCAGCAGCTTGGCCTGCAATGCCAAGGCAATGTCCTCGGTCAACTGCCGTGCCCGGTACTGGATATCGCTGGTATCGGCGAACGCCCCCTTGAGGTTGCCGATGTGCGCGGCCAGGCGCGGGTCGCCATGCCCGTCGCCCAGCTCGGCGAACAGGGCATCGAGCACCCCTGGCTCCTTGGACAAGGCCCGCAACACGTCCAGGCATTGCACGTTGCCAGAACCTTCCCAGGTCGAGTTGACTGGCGCTTCGCGATACAGCCGCGGCAAGATGCTGTCTTCGACATAGCCTGCACCGCCCAGGCACTCGGCGGCCTCGTTGATCATGGCCGGCGCCCGTTTGCAGATCCAGTACTTGCCCACCGCCGTGACCAAACGCGCGAAATGCGCCTGCTGCGGGTCGTCGAGCTGCTCCAGGGCTTGCCCCATGCGCAGGCTCAAGGCCAGCGCGGCCTCGCTTTCCAGCGCCAGGTCGGCGAGCACGTTCTGCATCAGGGGTTGTTCGTTGAGCACCCGGCCGCCGACCTTGCGATGGGCGCAGTGGTGCGCCGCCTGAGTCAGCGCCTGACGCATCAGCGCGCTGGAGCCGACCATGCAGTCGAAGCGGGTCATGGCCACCATCTCGATGATGGTCGGCACGCCGCGCCCCTCCTCGCCCACCATCCACGCCAGGGCACCGCGAAACTCGACTTCGCTGGAGGCATTGGAGCTGTTGCCCAGCTTGTTCTTCAGGCGCTGGATGTAGAACTGGTTACGGCTGTCGTCGGGCCGGTGGCGCGGTAGCAGGAAGCAACTCAGGCCCTTGTCGGTCTGCGCCAGGGTCAGGAAGGCATCGCACATCGGTGCCGAGCAGAACCACTTGTGCCCCACCAGCTCGTAGGGCTGACCAGGGCCGGGGCTGCCAACCGGGTAAGCGCGGGTGGTGTTGGCGCGTACGTCGGTGCCACCCTGCTTCTCGGTCATGGCCATGCCAAGGGTGACGCCGGCCTTGTGGCGGTCACCGACATTGCGCGGGTCGTATTCGCGGGCAAGGATCTTCGGTAGCCAGTATTCGGCGAGCTCGGGTTGCAGTCGCAACGCAGGTACGGCGGCGAAGGTCATGGTCAGCGGGCAGCCAGTACCGGCTTCGGCCTGGCTGTGCAGGTAGGTCATCGAAGCCCGCGCCACGTGGGCACCGGGCCTGGGTTCGGCCCAGGGCAACGATGGCAGGCCATGTTCGACGGCAGTGCGCATCAACTCGTGGTAGGCGGGGTGGAACTCGACCAGGTCGATGCGGTGGCCATAGCGGTCATGGCTGCTGAATTCCGGCTTGTGCGCATTGGCCAGGAAGCCCGCGGCCATCAGCGGGCCGCCGGCCAAGGCACCATAAGCGTCGATCCGCGCTTCGGCCCAACCGGCCCCGAAACGCCGCGACCACTCCTGCAGCGGCAGGTCCAGGCGGTACAGGTTGGCCCCGTCGAGTGATGGTGGCTGGTTGGTGACTTCGTGGGTTTCAGCGTACTGGTGCAGGTTCATCGGGAGCTCCTGGATCCGGGCATGCCTGAAAGGCCCAGTGAAGCACTCCCTGCGAGTCAGTCAAAGTGACAATAATGACTAAACATGTGGCCCAGGGCTCGCCATAACAGTATCAGCGCCCCCCTCAAAGCGAACGCCGCGTCTGCAGGGTCGTCGGGGTCATCTGTACCTGCGAAACAGCCATGTTCACACTCAACTCAAAGCGGCTCCCCAACCCCCGCGTCGACTCATGGGACAGCTTGCCGCCAAGCAACTCGGCCAACTGCCGGCAGATCGACAAGCCAATACCCAACCCGCCATAACGCCGGGTCATCGAGCCATCGACCTGGAAGAAACGCTGATAGAGGATCGCCTGGTCCAAATCATCGAAACCGATGCCGCTGTCGCTGATGGTGAAGGTCAACGCCAGGTTGTCGGGGCCTAGGCGGCGACCGCGGACCTGCACCATCACCCCACCCTGATGGGTGAACTTCAAGCCGTTGTCCACCAGGCAGCCCAGGCAGCGGGTCAGTTTCTGCGCATCGCCCAGCAACTCGTCCGGCAGTTCGGCGGGGATGTCCAGGCTCAGGTACAAACCCTTGCCCAGGGCCGTTCCGGCATAGCCGGCACGCAAGTCCTGCAACGTGCGCCGCAGGCTGAATGGCAGCGCCTGCAGGCGCATGCGGCCGGCCTGCAATTCGGTCAAGGCGAGAATATCGTCCACCATGTCCATCATGTCCTGGGCCGAGCCGACCGCCGTGCGGTGGTACTGGGCCATCTCGGCACTCATGGGCAGTGTGTGCATCAGTTCCATCGAGCCGATCACGCCATTCATCGGCGTGCGCAGTTCGTGGGTAACGGTGGCGAGGAACTCGTCCTTCAGGTGATTGCTCCTGGCCAGTTGCTGGTTCATCTGCTCCAACGCCTCGCCGGTATCACGCAAGGTCTGCGCCTGCTGTTCGCGCATGCTGTTGATGCGGTCGGCCAGGGCCAGCGACAGCAACGCCACTTCCAGCGCCGACCCCAGCTGGCTGGAATACATGGTGATGAACAGGTTGGGCAGGTAACCCAGCACCATCAGGGTATTGATCAGCCCACCGACCAGGAACGCCGTCCAGGCGATGATGAACCAACGCGCCACGCGCAGGCCACGCACCCAGGCATACAACCCGGCGGCAAAGATGCTCACGGTAAACAGCAGGGCCAGCACCGTGGCCATGCGCAAGGCGATGCCGTAGCGCATGCTCACCGACAACACCATCACCAGCACGCCACCGAGCATCAATAGCTGCAAAAGCCGGTCAAAACTGCGGCTGATCCTGTCCAACTGCAGGAAGTGACGCGCGAACTGGCAACCGAACAGGCCCGCAGCGCCAATGAACAGCGGCGTCGCAGCGTTGGCCCACCAGGGGCTGTCCGGCCAGAAGTAAGCAACCCCGGCCCCGTTCACCGACACCTGATACAAGCCGAACGAGGCAATGTAGAGGATGTAGTAGAGGTAACTGACGTCTCGCACGCTGAGATAGATGAACAAGTTGTACACCGCCATCACCAGCAGCACGCCGTAGATCATGCCCAGCACATAGAGGCGGGTCGGCTGGTCTTCCAGATAGGCTTCGGCGGACCATAACGCCAGCGGCGCCTGCACCGACCCCTGACTGTGCAGGCGCAGGTAGGCGGTGGTCGACTGCCCGGGCCGCAGCGGCAGTTCAAACAGGTAATTGTTCTGGCGGATCTGCCGGCTGTCGTAGGGCAAGGCGTCGCCGGTGCGTTGGGCCAGGCGGAACCCGCCATCGCTGCCCGGCAGGTACAGTTCGATATGGTCCATGGGGGGATATGCCAGCTCCAGCAACCACTGGCGCGGCTGCGCATCGGCAGAGGCCACATAGTGCAGGTCGACCTTGAGCCAGAACACCGAAGTCGAGTAACCCGCGTTCAGCACATCCTGGTGGTGCGTGCGGAAACGGCTGGCAAAGATAGGCGCGCTGACCTGGGCAATGCTCGCGCTGCCATCACGGTCCTCGTAGACCTGCATGATCTTGCCCAACGGAAGGTGGCGGGTCGCTTCGTCGATTTCGACGGCTCCGGCCAGCACGGGCAACAAGCCCAGAAGCACAATCAGCAAATAGCGCATACAGCCCCAGCATGGCCTGTCCGGTCGCGTCGCGATGGCCTCCGATCCTTTTGAGACGACGAAATCCGGCAGAGCCCGTTTGTCGAGTTATCCGAGCACTCTAGCATAGCTTTCAACGCTGGCCACGGGCCACTCCAATTTTCGATTAAAAGGCTCTAAAACAATGCTTTCAGAGCAATCACCCAGGCAAACCTGACCGCTCGATCAACAAATCTCGTTTGTAGGACGATCCGCGCAAATGGGTTTGGTGGTAAGCTCGCCGACCATGAATACCTACAGCTCCCGCCCCGTTGTCCTCTGTCTCTCCGGCCACGACCCAAGTGGCGGCGCCGGCTTGCAGGCAGATATCGAAGCCCTGATCGCCCAAGGCTGTCACGCCGCACCGACCGTGACCGCCCTGACCGTGCAGGATACCGTCAACGTTTCCGACTTCCGCGTGCTCGACCGCGAGTGGGTCCTGGCCCAGGCCAATGCCGTGCTGGCCGACTCCACGGTCGCCGCCGTCAAGCTGGGCATGCTCGGCTCGATCGGCATGGTCGACACCGTCGCCGAACTGCTCAGTGCCCACCCGCACCTGCCGCTGGTCTGCGACCCGGTGCTGCGTGCCGGTGGCGGTGGCCGCCTGGGCAAGGACGAAGTCGGCTATGCCCTGCGCGAACGCCTGCTGCCGCTGGCAACCATCGCCACGCCAAACCTGCCAGAGGCGCGCATCCTGGCCGAACTCCCTGAAGGCACTGCCGACGAGTGTGCCGAAAAACTGTTGCCGTTCTGTAAAAACCTGCTGATTACCGGGGGGCACGGTGACGAGGACGAAATCCACAATCGCCTGTACAGCCGCGATGGCCTGAGCCACACCTGGACCTGCCAGCGTCTGCCGGGCAGCTACCACGGTTCCGGCTGCACCCTGGCCAGCGCCCTGGCCGGTCGCCTGGCCCTTGGCGAGCAACTGCAAAGCGCGGTGAAAAGTGCCCTGGATTACACCTGGCGCACCCTGCGCGACGCCGAACAGCTGGGCAAGGGCCAGTACGTCCCGCGCCGCCTGCCCCTGGATTACTGCTCCTGATACGAGGCTTTCAATGAAGCTACGCGGTCTGTACGCAATCACCGACAGCCAGCTGCTCGCCGGCCGTTTCCTGTCCCACGTCGAAGCCGCGCTGGAAGGCGGTGTGTGCCTGCTGCAGTACCGCGACAAGGGCGATGACGCTGCCCGCCGCCTGCGTGAGGCCGAGGCGCTGATGAAGCTTTGCGAGCGCTACGGCACCCAGCTGATCATCAACGACGACGCCGAACTGGCCGCACGCCTGGGCGTCGGCGTGCACCTGGGCCAGACCGACGGCCCGCTGACACCGGCGCGCGCCCTGCTCGGCCGCCAGGCGATCATCGGCTCCACCTGCCACGCCAGCCTCGAACTGGCCGCCCAGGCGGCCAGCGAAGGTGCCAGCTACGTGGCCTTTGGTCGCTTCTTCAATTCCGTCACCAAGCCCGGTGCGCCGGCTGCCAACGTCGAGCTGCTGGAGCAGGCCCGTGCCCAGGTGAAACTGCCGATCGCGGTGATCGGTGGCATCACCCTCGACAACGCTGCCCCGCTGATCGCCCATGGTGCCGACCTGCTGGCGGTGATCCACGGCCTGTTCGGTGCCGACAGCGCGCAGGAAGTCACCCGCCGCGCCCGCGCCTTCAATGCCCTGTTCGCTTCCTGATTTCGAGAGAAGATCCCATGTCCCGTTCCGAAGCCCTGTTCGCCCAAGCCCAGAAGCACATCCCTGGCGGCGTCAACTCGCCGGTCCGCGCTTTCAAGAGCGTCGGCGGCACCCCGCTGTTCTTCAAGCATGCCGAAGGCGCCTACGTCGTCGACGAAGATGACAAGCGCTACGTCGACTATGTCGGCTCGTGGGGCCCGATGATCCTCGGCCACGGCCACCCTGACGTGCTCGATGCGGTACGCCGCCAGCTGGAACACGGCCTGTCCTACGGCGCACCGACTGCGATGGAAACCGAGATGGCCGACCTGGTCTGCTCGCTGGTGCCGTCGATGGAAATGGTACGCATGGTCAGCTCCGGCACCGAAGCGACCATGAGCGCCATCCGCCTGGCCCGTGGCTACACCGGCCGCGACGCCATCATCAAGTTCGAAGGCTGCTACCACGGCCACTCCGACAGCCTGCTGGTCAAGGCCGGTTCCGGCCTGCTGACCCAAGGCGTGCCGAGTTCGGCAGGCGTACCGGCGGACTTCGCCAAGCACACCCTGACCCTGCCGTTCAACGACATCGCTGCGGTCGAGAAGACCCTCGCCGAAGTCGGCCAGACCGTGGCCTGCATCATCGTCGAGCCGGTGGCCGGCAACATGAACTGCGTACCGCCGGCGCCAGGCTTCCTCGAAGGCCTGCGCGAGCAGTGCGACAAGCACGGTGTGGTACTGATTTTCGACGAAGTGATGACCGGTTTCCGCGTCTCGCTCGGCGGCGCCCAGGGTTACTACGGCATCAAGCCAGACCTGTCGACCTTCGGCAAGATCGTCGGCGGCGGCATGCCGGTTGGCTGCTTCGGTGGCAAACGCGAAATCATGGGCTGCATCGCCCCGCTGGGCCCGGTCTACCAGGCCGGTACCCTGTCCGGTAACCCGCTGGCCATGGCTGCCGGGCTGACCACCCTGAAGCTGATCAGCCGCCCAGGCTTCCATGACGAACTGACCGCCTTCACCAGCCGCATGCTCGATGGCCTGCAGCAACGTGCCGATGCTGCGGGCGTGCCGTTCGTCACCACCCAGGCGGGTGCCATGTTCGGCCTGTACTTCAGCGGTGCCGACGACATCGTCACCTTCGAAGACGTGATGGCCAGCGATGCCGAACGCTTCAAGCGCTTCTTCCACCTGATGCTCGACGGTGGCGTGTACCTGGCGCCGAGTGCGTTCGAGGCCGGCTTCACTTCCATCGCCCACGGTGAAAAAGAGCTGCAGATCACCCTGGATGCGGCTGAGCGGGCGTTCGCTGCACTGAAGTAATGTGGCAACTGTGCCGGCCTCTTCGCGGCTTAAGCCGCTTCCACAGAGGCCGGCACAGGCAATAAAAGCCCCTGCACAATCAGTTATCTTCCCCACCCAGACAGTTTTTCGCGTAAAACTTTGTAAGGTTGGCGCTGCTTATCCCATAATGTGCCACCAGAGACATTGGCCGCAGCTTTGCAGAGGTAAGTCGATCCCCATGAACCGCACCGGCCGCGCCCTGACCTTGGGCTGCCTGTTGCTTCTTCAGCCCCTGCTGGCCCTGGCGGAGGGCGGTAACTCGTTGCTGATTCCGGCAACGGGGCGCTGCACGCTCAATGTTCAGCCAGAAGACCTGCAGAACGCGCTGAAAGCCTGCGAGGAAACGGCGGCGACCGGGGACGCCCAGGCACAATTCGAGCTGGGTGAGTACTACTACACGCTGACGCCAAAAAACCTGAAAAAGGCCCTGGACTGGTTCGAGAAGGCCTCGCTGCAAGGCCACGCCGAAGCCCAGTACCGCCTTGGCGCCATGTTCTTCCATGGCGAAGGGGTCAAGGCCAATAACGTGCAGGCCTACATCCTGCTGAAGATGGCCGCGGTCAACGGCGCTGAAGATGCGCTGGACATGGCCGACGAAGTGACCGAACAGATGCCTCGCGACGAGCTGGAGCACGCCACCCAGGTGCTCGGCCAGATCTTCCGCAAGTATCTGCTGGAACTGCAGAACGCCGAAGGGCGCACGCCGTTCTCACCACTCCCCTGACCCTTACTTCTCCGGCATCGGCATGGGGAACGGCATCACGTTGCCGCTGGCCCTGGCCTCGCTGATCTTGGCCGTGCCCAGGCGCTCCACCTCATCGATGCGCACGATCGAATGCATCGGCACGAAGCTGCGGATCACCCCTTCGAACTGATTCTTGAGCTTCTCCTCGCTCGGGTCGACCACCACCTGCGTGCGCTCGCCGAAAACGAACTCCTCGATTTCCAGAAACCCCCACAGGTCGCTCTGGTAGATCTGCTTGGCATACATCTCGAAGACCTGCCCCTGGTTGAGGAAGATCACTTTATAGATGGCGGGTTCGCGTTTGCTCATGTTCGGCGGGATAACACATGCGTAAGAAAAGGCGCGCATCATAGCAGAGCGGGCCCTGGCCCGCGCAGGTACACAGCTTGTACCAACCCTTGATCGTTTCAGTGCTTTCGCCACTGCCCTTCAAGGGTTATTCTTGAGTTCACATTCATTGCCGTCGAGCGGCTAAAAACGACCTTGAACGCACCCATACAACCCCATCGTTTCATCCTCGAACCTTTCGAGGCCCACCGTTTCGCCAACTTGTGCGGCCAGTTCGACGAGCACCTGCGCCTGATCGAACAACGCCTGGCCATCGAAATCCGCAACCGCGGCAACCAATTCGAGCTGATCGGCGAACCCAAGACCACTTCCGCTGCCGAGCAACTGCTGCGCCGCCTCTACCGCGAGGCCAAGGCCACAGACCTGTCGCCGGAAACCGTGCATCTGTACCTGCAGGAGTCGACGGTGGAGAACATCGACAACCCGGCGGTCAATGAGGTCAGCGTCTCGTTGCGCACGCGCAAGGGCAATATCCGCCCGCGCGGCGTCAATCAGCAGCGCTACGTCAAGGAAATCCTGGCCAACGACATCAACTTCGGCATCGGCCCGGCCGGTACCGGCAAGACCTACCTTGCCGTCGCCTGCGCCGTCGACGCCCTGGAGCGCGAGCAGGTGCGCCGCATCCTGCTGGTGCGCCCGGCAGTCGAGGCGGGCGAAAAGCTCGGCTTCCTGCCTGGCGACCTGGCCCAGAAGATCGACCCGTACCTGCGCCCGCTGTACGACGCGTTGTACGAAATGCTCGGTTTCGAGCATGTGGCCAAGCTGATCGAGCGCCAGGTGATCGAGATCGCCCCGCTGGCCTACATGCGCGGCCGTACCCTGAACAACAGCTTCATCATCCTCGACGAGAGCCAGAACACCACGCTCGAACAGATGAAGATGTTCCTCACCCGTATCGGCTTCGGCTCGACTGCGGTGATCACCGGTGACATCACCCAGGTCGACCTGCCACGCGGCACCAAGTCGGGCCTGACGCATGTGATCGACGTGCTCAAGGACGTACCGGGGATCAGTTTTACCCATTTCCAACCCAAAGATGTGGTTCGTCACCCACTGGTGCAGCGTATCGTCGAGGCCTACGACCGCTTCGAAGCGCGCCAGGCCAAGCCCGAGGTCCCCGGCAAAGATGCTTGAACTTGACCTGCAACGGGCCACGGTTGCTGCCGCCCCGGATGACGCTGCCTTCCGCCGCTGGTGCGAGCTGGCCCTGCGCCAGCGCACAGCCGATTCGGAAATGACCATTCGTCTGGTCGACGAAGCCGAAGGCCGCGAACTCAACCACACCTACCGGCACAAGGACTACGCGACCAATGTGCTGTCGTTCCCGGCCGACGTGCCCGATGACCTGCTCGACATCCCGCTGCTGGGCGACCTGGTGATCTGCGTGCCGGTGGTCGAGCGCGAGGCCGCCGAACAAGGCAAATCGCTGGAAGCGCACTGGGCGCACCTGGTCATCCACGGCTGCCTTCACTTGCTCGGCTACGACCACATCGAAGACGATGAGGCCGAGGAAATGGAAGCGCTGGAACGGGAATTGCTGGCAGAACTGGGTCACCCTGACCCGTACGCCGACGATGAAAACGAACCTCTCACACACTGATACACGAAGGATCACGAGAACCGCCATGAGCGAAGATCGATCGAGCAACGGGCAGAAGTCCTGGCTGGGTAAACTGACCCAGGCTTTTGCCCATGAGCCGAAAAACCGCCAGGAGCTCCTTGAGCTGCTGCGCGAAGCCCATCAGAACAAGCTGCTCGACAGCGAAGCGCTGACCATCGTCGAAGGCGCCATCCAGGTCGCCGACCTGCAGGTACGCGACATCATGGTCCCGCGTTCGCAGATGATCAGCATCAAGGCGACCCAATCGCCGCGCGAGTTCCTCCCGGCCGTCATCGACGCCGCCCACTCGCGCTACCCGGTGATCGGCGAAAGCCATGACGATGTGCTCGGGATCCTGCTGGCCAAGGACCTGCTGCCGCTGATCCTCAAGGAGAACGGCGACAGCTTCAACATCAAGGACCTGCTGCGCCCGGCCACCTTCGTGCCGGAGTCCAAGCGCCTGAACGTGCTGCTGCGCGAGTTCCGCGCCAACCACAACCACATGGCCATCGTCATCGACGAGTACGGCGGCGTGGCGGGCCTGGTGACCATCGAGGATGTGCTGGAACAGATCGTCGGTGACATCGAGGACGAGCACGACGTCGAAGAAGACAGCTACATCAAGCCGCTGCCCAGCGGCGACTTCCTGGTCAAGGCGCTGACCCCGATCGACAACTTCAACGAGTTCTTCGACAGCGAATTCTCGGATGATGAGTTCGACACCGTCGGCGGCCTGGTGATGAGTGCCTTCGGCCACCTGCCCAAGCGCAACGAGACCACCGAGATCGGCGCCTACAAGTTCCGCATTCTCAATGCCGACAGCCGGCGGATACACCTGCTGCGCCTGACCCCGATCACCCGCTAAGGACAAACATGCGTTGGATCACCCGCCCCGGCTGGCCCGGTAACCTGCTGGCCCTGGCGGCCGGCGCATCGACCCTCCTGGCCCTGGCGCCGTTCGACATCTGGCCGCTGGCGCTGCTGTCCATCGCCTTGCTCTACCTTGGCCTGCGTGAGCTCAGCCCGCGTCAGGCCATGTGGCGTGGCTGGTGGTTCGGCTTTGGCCTGTACGGCGCAGGCACCTGGTGGATCTACGTCAGCATGAATACCTACGGCGGCGCCTCGCCGTTGCTGGCGATCGTGTTGCTGCTGGCGTTCTTCGCCGCTCTCGCCTGGTTCTTTGCCCTCCCCACCTGGCTATGGGCACGCTGGTTCCGGCGCAATGAGGCGCCCCTGGCCGACGCCCTGTGCTTCGCCGCCCTGTGGCTGCTGCAGGAAGCTTTCCGTGGCTGGTTCCTCACTGGTTTCCCCTGGCTGTACGCCGGTTACAGCCAACTCGATGGCCCGCTGGCGGGCCTTGCGCCGTTGGGTGGCGTGTGGCTGATTTCCTTCGTCCTGGCACTGAGCGCCGCGCTGCTGTGCAACCTGCACCGCCTGCGCGAACGCCGCTCGTTCCTGGCCATCGGCGTGGTACTGCTGCTGGCGCCATGGGTGACAGGCATGGCCCTCAAGGACCACGCTTGGACCACGCCCGCCGGCGACCCGCTCAAGGTTGCAGCCTTGCAAGGCAACGTCGAGCAAGACCTGAAATGGGACCCGGCCCACATCGACGCGCAGCTGGCGCTGTACCGCGACATGAGCTTCAGCTCCAGGCCGGTTGACCTGCTGGTGTGGCCGGAAACCGCCGTGCCGGTGCTCAAGGACCAGGCTCAAGGCTATATCGATGTGATGGGCCGCTTTGCTGCCGATCGGCATTCGGCGCTGATCACCGGCGTACCCGTACGTGAAGTGGTGCATCATCAGCGCCGCTACTACAACGGCGTCACCGTGACCGGCGAAGGCGACGGTACCTACCTCAAGCAGAAACTGGTGCCGTTTGGCGAGTATGTGCCCTTGCAGGACATGCTTCGCGGCGCGATCGAGTTCTTCAACCTGCCGATGTCGGACTTTGCCCGCGGCCCCGCGGACCAGCCACTGCTGCAGGCCAAGGGCTACCAGATTGCGCCGTTCATCTGCTACGAAGTGGTCTACCCCGAGTTCGCTGCAGGCCTGGCGGCACGCAGCGACCTGCTGCTGACCATCAGCAACGATACCTGGTTCGGTACCTCGATCGGCCCGCTGCAACACCTGCAGATGGCCCAGATGCGTGCGCTGGAGGCCGGCCGCTGGATGATCCGCGCCACCAACAACGGCGTGACCGCGCTGATCGACCCGTTTGGCCGGATCACCGCAGAAGTGCCGCAGTTCCAGCGGGCGGTGCTGTATGGCGAAGTGGTGCCGATGCAGCAGCTGACGCCTTACCTGCAGTGGCGGTCCTGGCCGCTGGCGATTCTGTGTGTGCTGTTGCTGGGCTGGGCGTTGCTGGCGGGGCGTATTGCCAAGACTGTTTAAGTCTTCCTGCGCCGGGCGCTTCGCGGGCCGCCGCGCGAAGAGGCCGGCACTGGCGACGCCAGGGTACGTAGAACAACCGATACCCCACCAACCCCACCGCTTCATTGAGCAACTGCCCGCTCTGCCACATGGCCCGGTTCTCCGGCAGCAAGCCAGCGAACGGCCGTGCATGATCGCGCCCCAGGAACCCTACCGGCGCCGGTACCACCTCGAACCCGGCCCGTTCGAAACTCCAGCGTGAACGCTGCATATGCCACGCCTGAGTCACCACCACCACCCGGTGAATTCCCAGCGGCTGCAACACCTTGGCGCTCAGCTGGGCGTTCTCCCAGGTGGTCCGACTGGTCTCTTCCTTCCATTTCACCTCGACGGCGAAATCCTCACGCAGGCGGTCCGCCATCAACTGCGCTTCGCTCGGTGGTGTCCCGTAATGCAAGCCGCCGCTGGTCAGCACCGGCAACCCGGAGGCTTTCGCCAGCCGAGCAGCAAAACGCATGCGCTCAAGCGCCGTTGCCGTAGGCTGGTCATCACCGCCCCAGGCCGGGTCACCGCGCTCGCGCCCGGCGCCAAGCACGACGATGGCGTCAGCCCTGCTCGCCAGACCGGCCCAATCACCTGGTGCCAGCGGCGGCTCGGTCTCCAGCAGGCTTGCGGACTCCTGCACCACCAACGGCAAGCTCATCAACCACAGGCCTCCCAGCCCCACCGCAAAACACAGCGTCGCCAGCCGCGGTCGCCGCCTGCGCAACCACCAGGCCGCGAGCAGCAGCAGGAACAGGACGCCAGGCGGCATCAGCCATTGCTTGATGAAAAAACGAATCGGCATCGACACACCTCCATGGAAGGCGTGCAGCCTATAGAGGATCGACGCCGGTCAACAAGTCCAGGCCGGCGTCGATCTTGGGAAGTGTATTGTAGAACCGGCGCGCAAGCCCGCGCCTGGCGTCCTGAACGGCTAGCGATGCGGCAGCGTCCTGGATCTCGCCGAGTTGGCGGGGCGTTTCTTGTCCTTGAGCCAGATAATCTTGGCCGTTGCCGGTTCCGCTTGCGGGAATGTACCGGCGCAGGCATTGCGGCGTTCCGGGAGGGAATCCAGGTAAGCCTTGATCACTTCGAACTCTGCATGGCTCAAGCCACGCAACTCCAGCTCGGCTGGCATCTCGTCGCGTAATCTTACCGAGGTTCTGGCGACTTCCAGTGCCAGGCCAAGACGGTCGATCAGGCGTTCGTAAAGCTCCGGTTTGATTGCGGGTAGCTGCGTCTCTCCCATCCGTTCACCTCATTGAAGATAAAGAATATCTCCCCCCACACCTGAGCTTAGCGGCGCTGCAAAAAGCAGCCGGATGCCGCGACCAGCGGGCATTCGCAATCAAGGTTTCCCACGATGCGCGGCGCTGCTGTATGCTACGGCGTTCACTCTAAAACGACACCGGAGTGCCGGACGCAGCGAGGTTCCGCTGCCTGGAACAAGGTCTCTTCTCTCTCAGCAAAAAGTAGCCATGCACGAACAATACACGCCCCGTGATATCGAAGCCGCCGCCCAGAACTTCTGGGACGAGCAACAATCGTTCGCTGTTACCGAACAGCCAGGCAAGGATACGTACTACTGCCTGTCGATGTTCCCGTACCCGAGCGGCAAGCTACACATGGGCCACGTGCGCAACTACACCATCGGTGACGTGATTGCCCGCTACCAGCGCATGCTGGGCAAGAACGTCCTGCAGCCAATGGGCTGGGACGCTTTCGGCATGCCCGCGGAAAACGCGGCGATGAAAAACAACGTCGCCCCGGCCAAGTGGACGTACGAAAACATCGACTACATGAAGACCCAGCTCAAGAGCCTGGGCCTGGCCATCGACTGGGCGCGTGAAGTCACCACCTGCAAGCCGGACTACTACCGCTGGGAACAGTGGCTGTTCACCCGCCTGTTCGAGAAAGGCATCATCTACCGCAAGAACGGGACCGTGAACTGGGACCCGGCCGACCAGACCGTACTGGCCAACGAGCAGGTCATCGACGGCCGCGGCTGGCGTTCGGGCGCGCTGATCGAGAAGCGCGAAATCCCGATGTACTACTTCCGCATCACCGACTACGCCGACGAGCTGCTGGAAAGCCTCGACGAGCTGCCGGGCTGGCCTGAGCAGGTCAAGACCATGCAGCGCAACTGGATCGGCAAGTCGCGCGGCATGGAAGTGCAGTTCCCGTTCGACCAGGCCAGCATTGGCCATGAAGGCACGCTGAAAGTCTTCACCACCCGTCCGGACACCCTGATGGGTGCCACTTATGTTGCCGTTGCCGCCGAGCACCCGCTGGCCACCCAGGCCGCCCAGGGCAACCCGGCGCTGCAGGCATTCATCGACGAATGCAAGAGCGGCAGCGTCGCCGAGGCCGACATGGCCACCCAGGAGAAGAAGGGCATGCCCACTTCCCTGTTCGTCGAGCACCCGCTGACCGGCGAGAAGCTGCCGGTGTGGGTCGCCAACTACGTGCTGATGCACTACGGCGATGGCGCCGTAATGGCAGTGCCGGCCCACGACGAGCGCGACTTCGAGTTCGCCCACAAGTACAACCTGCCGGTCAAGGCCGTGGTGCGCACCAGCGCGGGCGATGACGTCGGCAGCGAATGGCTGGCTGCCTATGGCGAGCATGGCCAGCTGATCAACTCCGCCGAGTTCGACGGCCTGGACTTCGCTGGCGCCTTCGACGCCATCGAAGCGGCCCTGATCCGCAAGGAACTGGGCAAATCGCGCACCCAGTTCCGCCTGCGCGACTGGGGCATCAGCCGCCAGCGTTACTGGGGCTGCCCGATCCCGATCATCCACTGCCCGTCGTGCGGCGACGTGCCAGTGCCAGAAGACCAGCTGCCGGTTACCCTGCCGGAAAACGTGGTGCCGGACGGCGCCGGTTCGCCGCTGGCACGCATGCCTGAGTTCTATGAGTGCAGCTGCCCGAAATGCGGTGCCGCGGCCAAGCGCGAAACCGACACCATGGACACCTTCGTCGAGTCGTCCTGGTACTTCGCCCGCTACGCTTCGCCGAACTACGAAGGTGGCATGGTCGACCCGAAAGCGGCCAACCACTGGCTGCCGGTCGACCAGTACATCGGCGGTATCGAGCACGCGATCCTGCACCTGCTGTACGCGCGCTTCTTCCACAAGCTGATGCGTGACGAAGGCCTGGTCACCTCCAACGAGCCATTCAAGAACCTGCTGACCCAGGGCATGGTGGTCGCCGAGACCTACTACCGCGTGGCCAGCAACGGCGGCAAGGACTGGTTCAACCCGGCCGACGTCGAGATCGAGCGCGATGCCAAGGCCAAGATCATCGGTGCCCGCCTGAAGACCGACGGCCTGCCGGTGGAAATTGGCGGCACCGAGAAGATGTCGAAGTCGAAGAACAACGGCGTCGACCCGCAATCGATGATCGACCAGTACGGCGCCGACACCTGCCGCCTGTTCATGATGTTCGCCTCGCCGCCTGACGCGAGCTTGGAGTGGTCCGACTCCGGCGTCGAAGGTGCCAGCCGCTTCCTGCGCCGTGTCTGGCGCCTGGCCCAGGCCCATGTCGCACAAGGCCTGCCGGGCAAGCTGGATGTCGCCGCCCTGGACGACGCGCAGAAGGTCATCCGCCGCGCCATCCACGCCGCGATCAAGCAGGCCAGCACCGACGTCGGCCAGTACCACAAATTCAATACCGCCATCGCCCAGGTGATGACCGTGATGAACGTGCTGGAAAAGGCCCCGCAGGCCAGCGAACAGGACCGTGCCCTGCTGCAGGAAGGCCTGGAGGCCGTGACCCTGCTGCTGGCGCCGATCACCCCGCACATCTCCCACGAGCTGTGGAAGCAGCTGGGCCACGACCAGGCTGTCATCGACGCTGGCTGGCCGGCGGTCGACGAGAGCGCCCTGGTGCAGGACAGCATCACCCTGGTGGTGCAGGTCAACGGCAAGCTGCGCGGCCAGGTGGAAATGCCCGCCGCCGCCAGCCGCGAGGAAGTCGAAGCCGCTGCCCGCAGCAACGAAAACGTCCTGCGCTTCATCGATGGCCTGACCATCCGCAAGGTCATCGTGGTACCGGGCAAACTGGTCAACATCGTCGCCAACTGATGGCAACGCCCACCTGCACCCGGTGCGGGTGGGCGGTATCGGCCCACAAGGGAGCAACAACATGATCAAACGCAATCTGCTGGTAATGGGCCTGGCTGTCCTGCTCAGCGCCTGCGGTTTCCAGCTGCGCGGCACCGGCACCAATGCCCTGAGCGTCAAGGAGATGGACGTCAGCGCGCGCAACGCCTACGGCCAGACCGTGGTGCAATTGCGCCAGGTACTTGAGCGCAGTGGCGTCAATGTGCACGCCGGCGCACCTTATCGCCTGGTACTGACCAACGAGCAGGAAAACTCGCGCTCGGCCAGCTATACCGGTGGTAACCGCACTGCCGAGTATGAACTCACCACCACGCTCAACTACAGCATCCTGGGCCTGAACAACCTCGAACTGCTGAGCGACAAGGTAGAAGTACGCAAGGTCTACGTGCGTGACGGCTCCAACATCAACGGCTCCGATCAGGAAGCCCAGCGCTCGCGCGAAGAGATGCGTCGCGACCTGGTGCAGTCGATGGTCGCGCGCCTGCAACTGCTGAGCCCTGCGCAGCTTGATGAGCTGCAACGCAAGGCAGACGCACGTGCCAAGGCCGAAGCCGATGCACTGGAGGCAGCGCGCCGCCAGCAGGCGGAAACGCCGCAGCAGTCGCCTCTGGAAGTCCCGGGCAACTAAGCCCGAGCGGGGCACTTCGGTGCCCCGCCTGCTCCCCATGAAGCTCGCCCCCGCCCAACTCAACAAGCACCTGCAAGGCAGCCTGGCCCCGGTCTACGTGGTCAGCGGCGACGACCCACTGCTGTGCCAGGAAGCCGCCGACGCCATTCGCAATGCGGCGCGCCAGCAGGGTTTTGACGAACGCCAGGTGTTCAGCGCCGACGCCAACTTCGACTGGGGCACCTTGCTGCAAGCGGGCGCCAGCTTGTCGCTGTTCGCCCAGCGGCGCCTGCTGGAGCTGCGCTTGCCTTCGGGCAAGCCCGGTGACAAGGGCGCTGCGGCGCTCATGGAGTACTGCGCCAGGCCCGCCGAAGACACCCTGCTGCTGATCAGCTTGCCCAAGCTCGATGGCAGCGCGCAGAAGACCAAGTGGGGCAAGGCCCTGATCGAAGGTGCCCACTGCCAGTTCATCCAGATCTGGCCGGTCGATGCCCAGCAATTGCCCCAGTGGATCAACCAGCGCCTGTCCCAGGCCGGGCTGTCGGCCCAACGCGATGCCGTCGACCTGATCGCCGCGCGGGTCGAAGGCAACTTGCTGGCTGCTGCCCAAGAGATCGAAAAGCTCAAGCTGCTGGCAGACGGCAACCAGATCACCGTCGAAACGGTGCAGGCGGCAGTTGCCGACAGTGCGCGCTTCGATGTCTTCGGGCTGGTGGATGCCATCCTCAATGGCGAAGCCGCGCATGCCCTGCGCATGCTCGAAGGCCTGCGCGCAGAAGGTGTGGAGCCGCCGGTGATTCTTTGGGCGCTGGCCCGTGAACTGCGCCTGCTGGCCGGGCTTGCGCAACAGTTCAGCCAAGGTGTGCCGCTGGACAAGGCTTTCAGCCAGGCGCGCCCACCAGTGTGGGACAAACGCCGACCACTGGTCAGCAAGGCCCTGCAGCGCCTCTCGGCGCAGCGTTGGGCGCAACTGCTGCAGGATGCCCAGCGTATCGATGCGCAGATCAAGGGGCAGGCCGAAGGCTCGCCCTGGACCGGCTTGTCGCGATTGGCGCTGTTGATGGCCGGCCAGCGATTGGTACTTCCTTCGCAATAGCTGGGGCCGCTTGGCGCCCCAGGACCTCAGCCATATATACAATCAATTGGCCCCACCCTGCCTCAAGCCCTAAAGTCCGCCCCGAAAGCCATCCAAGCAGGGAACCCCGCCATGAGCAAAAAGCCGAAAAAACACGGCCCCAACAAGGCCAAGTCGATCATCGCCCAACCACTGTTCCGCTGCCGCCAGGAACAACCAGAGAAGGGCAAAGGCAGCTACCGCCGCGAAGCCTTCCAATCGAGAGATTGGGAGGCTTCTTACTTTTTAGCCGCATGAAAGCATCGCAAGCGCAGGCATGGTATGGTCGGCACCTGACCTGCAATTCTGGATCTGTGCATGCTCTTGAGTCTTCTCCCCCGTTGGAATTCCCGCCAGGTACTCGCGGCCTCCAGCTTCATCCTGCTCGTCGCCTGCGCGGAAAAACCTACCGCCGCCGACGCCCTGCCGCTGGCCCCTGCCCAGCCCGCCCCGGTCGTTACCCTGCCTGGCGCCACGCCCGACGTCAGCACTGAAATCCAGCCCCTGCAAACCTTCGCCCAATGGCAAGCCGGTTTCCGCCAGCAGGCACTGCAGGCCGGCATCGCGTCGAACACCTTCGACCGTGCGTTTCTCGGCGTCACGCCAGACATGGACGTGATCAAGGCCGACCGCAGTCAGCCCGAATTCACCCGCCCGGTGTGGGAATACCTTGATGGCGCGCTGTCGCCCCTGCGCGTGCGCAACGGCAAAAAGTTGCTGGAACAGAACACCGAACTGCTGGCCCGCATCGAGCAGCGCTATGGCGTCGACCGCCAGGCGCTGGTCGCGGTGTGGGGCATGGAAAGCAACTTCGGCCAGTTCCAGGGCAGCAAGTCAGTGATCCGCTCGCTGGCTACCCTGGCCTATGAAGGGCGCCGTCCACAGTTCGCCCAGGACCAGCTGATCGCCGCCCTGCAGATCATCCAGCATGGCGATATCCAGCCTGAGTCCATGCGTGGTTCGTGGGCCGGCGCCATGGGCCAGACCCAGTTCATCCCGACCACCTACAACACTTATGCGGTGGACTTCGACGGTGACGGCCGCCGTGATATCTGGAACAGCACACCCGATGCCCTGGCCTCGACAGCCAACTACCTGCAAAGCTCGGGCTGGAAGCATGGCCAGCCGTGGGGCTTCGAAGTGCAGGTGCCAGCAGGCTTCGACTATTGGCAGGCCGATGGCGCGCTGCGCAAGCCGGTCTACGAATGGTTGCAGATGGGCGTGAAACTGCCGGCAGGTACCCAGCTGCCAGCGGGCAGCAATGAGCTGTCGGCGGCCCTGCTGTTGCCGGCTGGCGCCCGTGGGCCGGCGTTCCTGGTGCTGGACAACTTCCGCGCGATCCTCAAGTACAACAACTCGTCGTCCTATGCCTTGGCAGTGAGCCTGCTGGGTGATCGCTTCTCGGGCTGGGGCTTCATCAGCGGCAGCTGGCCGAAGGAAGACCTGCCATTGAGCCGCAGCGAGCGGATGGAGTTGCAGAACTTGTTGAATGCCAAGGGGCATGAGGCGGGCAACCCGGATGGCATCATCGGGGCCAATACCCGCAAGGCCATCCGTAATGCCCAGCAGGGGCTGGGATGGCCGGCGGATGGCTATCCGACCCACAAGCTGCTCGATAGCCTGCGTCAGCGCTGAGGTCATTGGGGCCGCTTGGCGGCCCCGGCGGTCTCAAAGCTTGAACAGGTCCTGGCCCAACACCAGTGTCTGCCGCTCACTGTCCAGCCTCACCCAGGCCCCCAGCGGCAAGCACACATTCGGGTCACAATGCCCGCTGCGCCACCCGGCCAGCACCGGCACGCACAGCGGCCCAAAAGTCTCTTCCAGCAGCGGCGCCAACGCTGCTACGGTAATCCCGGCAAAATCCCCCACCAGCACGCCCTTGATGCCCTCCAGCTTGCCTGCCAGGCGCAAGTGGGTCAGCAACCGGTCCACCCGATAAAGCGGCTCGTTGACGTCTTCGATGAACAGGATGCAGCCCTGCGTATCAATCTCCGCTACCGTCCCAAGGGTCGCGCTCAGCATCGACAGATTGCCACCGAGCAGGCGCCCGCTGGCAGCCCCAGGCACAACGCAGTTCAAGGCGAAATCAGCCGGATGGACAATTTCATCCCCCTCCCCCAACAGCCCGCCCAGTTGCGCCAGCAGCGATGACTCGGTCGGCTGCAACTTGGCGCCCAACAGGTCGGCATTGAGCATCGCGCCGTGGAAAGTGAGCAGCCCGGTACGCTGGTATATCGCCGTGTGCAGCGCGGTGATGTCGCTGTAGCCGATCAGCGGCTTGGGGTTGCGGCGGATCAGCTCGAAATCGAGCCGATCGAGCAGGCGCATGCTGCCATAACCACCGCGCATGCACAGGATCGCGTCGACCTCGGGATCGGCAAATGCCGCATGCAGGTCGTGCAGGCGCTGCTCATCGCTACCGGCCAGGTATCCCTTAGCCTCATGAACGCCCGGGTAGATCCGGCAGCGGTAGCCACGCTCGGCGAACCACTGGCCAGCCTTCTGCGCATCCAGTCGTGCCGGCCCGGCCGGAGCGACGATGGCGAAGCAGGCATTCTCCGCCAGTGCCCTGGGCAAACGGGATTCCGTGGTTTCAGCGCAATTCATCGCAGCTCCTGTCTAGACAGCAAAAACAAAAATGCCGATGCCGCCTCTCAGCGTGCATCGGCATGTTCAACTCAAGCTCGGATCAGAGCTTGATCTTGGCTTCGTGAGCCTGCTGGTCGGCATGGTACGACGAACGTACCAACGGGCCGGAAGCGACGTTCTTGAAGCCCATCTTGTAGCCTTCCTCGGCGAACCAGGCGAAGGTGTCCGGGTGGACAAAACGCTGTACCGGCAGGTGGCTGCGCGACGGCTGCAGGTACTGGCCGAGGGTCAGCATGTCGATGTCGTGCTCGCGCATGCGGTGCATCACCTCGATCACTTCCTCGTCGGTCTCGCCCAGGCCGAGCATCAGGCCCGACTTGGTCGGTACATGCGGAACCATCTGCTTGAACTTCTGCAGCAGGTCCAGCGACCAGTCGTAGTCCGAACCGGGACGCGCGGCCTTGTACAGGCGCGGTACGGTTTCCAGGTTGTGGTTGAACACATCTGGCGGCGTCTGTGCGGTGATTTCCAGGGCGACGTCCATGCGGCCGCGGTAGTCGGGGACCAGCGTCTCCAGCTGCACGCCAGGCGACAATGCACGGATTTCGCGAATGCAGTCGGCGAAGTGCTGGGCACCGCCGTCACGCAGGTCATCGCGGTCAACCGAGGTGATCACCACGTACTTCAGGCGCAGGTCGGCGATGGCCACGGCCAGGTTCTTCGGCTCGTCCAGGTCCAGCGGCTTCGGCCGACCGTGGCCGACGTCGCAGAACGGGCAGCGACGGGTGCAGATGTCGCCCATGATCATGAAGGTCGCGGTGCCACCGGAGAAGCACTCGCCCAGGTTCGGGCAGGACGCCTCTTCGCACACGCTGTGCAGCTTGTGCTTGCGCAGCAGCTGCTTGATGCGGTCGACTTCCGGGGATACCGGGATGCGCACGCGGATCCAGTCAGGCTTTTTCGGCAGTTCGTCGGTGGGGATGATCTTCACCGGGATACGCGCAACCTTTTCGGCGCCACGCAGTTTTACCCCGGCTTCCACTTTCTTCGGCGCTGGGCGCGCGGTGGCATCCTGGGTAGGTGTCAGGTTCGGCACGGCTTCTTGCACAGTTGTCATATTCAGTCGATTCCGCCCGTAAGGGTCGTCTGCTCAGCATAGTCGAGGTGCCTGACCAGCTGTCCGCGCAGCCTTGTCCTGACCTCGTCGAGTTCGATCGGACCTGCCAGGTCGCGCAACTGGGTCATGGCCAGCCCCGCATACCCACAGGGGTTGATTCGGCGGAATGGAGCCAGGTCCATGTCCACGTTCAGAGCAAGGCCGTGGAAGGAACGGCCGTTGCGGATTCGCAGGCCGAGGGAGGCGATTTTCGCTCCGTCGACATAGACACCCGGCGCATCGGGCTTGGCCACGGCGTTGACACCGTAGCTGGCGAGCAAGTCGATCAGGGTCTGCTCGATACGGCTGACCAGCTCGCGCACGCCAAAGCCCAGGCGGCGCACGTCCAGCAGCAGGTAGGCCACCAGCTGCCCGGGGCCATGGTAGGTCACCTGGCCGCCGCGGTCGGTCTGCACCACCGGAATATCGCCTGGCACCAGCAGGTGCTCGGCCTTGCCGGCCTGGCCCTGGGTGAAGACCGCGGGGTGCTCGACCAGCCAGATTTCGTCCTGGCTGTCCGGGCTTCGCTGCTCGGTGAAGCGCCGCATGGCCTCCAGCACCGGTTCATAGGGCTGCAGGCCAAGCTCGCGAATACCGAGGCAACGCGACATCAGAGCACCATTTTCACGATGCCGGTGGCACGCAGGGCACTGTTGATGTCGTGCAGCTGGTTCTCGCTTTCAGCGACGATGTGCAATTGCACGGTGGTGTATTTGCCTTCCTTGCTCTGGCGCTCGGCCAGGGTGGAAAGGTCGACCTTCGCGTGCTTGCTCAGGATCTCGATTACCGTGTCCTTGAAGCCGACAACGGTGTCGCCGATTACCTTGATCGGGTAATCGTCGCAGGGGAATTCGATTTTGTGCGACTTGACGTCAGGTTCGCTCATGGCGGAAACGGCCTCGTAAGCCGTGGCAACAACAACGCCCCCGCAGGATGCGCGGGGGCTTGCAGGTCACGTATCAGTTGAACAACCCGTAGAAGAATAGACGGATGCTATCCCACATACGGCGGAAGAAACCACCTTCCTCGACGCCATCGAGGGCGATCAGGTCGGCGCTGTGAACCACGTTCTCGTCCAGTTTGACTTCCACTTTGCCGATCACGTCACCTTTGGCGATCGGTGCGGTGAGCTGCGGGTTCATGGTCATCGAAGCCTGCAGGCGCTTCAATTGGCCTTTAGGCATAGTCATGGTCAGGTCGTTGGCCAGGCCAGCCTTGACTTGACTGGTAGCGCCCTTCCAGACCGGAGCCTGGGTCAGCTCGGTGCCCTTCTGGTAGAAGGTCTGGGTTTCGAAGAAGCGGAAACCGTAGGTCAGCAGCTTCTGGGTCTCGGCAGCACGGGCTTGCTCGCTGTTGGTGCCGAACACCACGGCGATCAGGCGCTGGCCATCACGAACGGCCGAAGCCACCATGCAGTAGCCGGCTTCTTCGGTGTGGCCGGTTTTCAGACCGTCGACGGTCTTGTCACGCCACAGCAGCAGGTTGCGGTTCGGCTGCTTGATGTTGTTCCAGAAGAACTCTTTCTGCGAGTAGATGGCGTAGTGGGCCGGGTCGATGGTGATGATCGCGCGGGCCAGCAGGGCCATGTCGTGAGCCGAGGAGTAGTGCTCCGGGTTCGGCAGGCCGGTCGGGTTCATGAAGTGGCTGTTGGACATGCCCAGTTCGGCAGCGGTCTTGTTCATCATGTCGGCGAAGGCGTCTTCGCTGCCGGCGATGTGCTCGGACAGGGCGACCGAGGCATCGTTGCCCGACTGGATGATGATGCCATGCAGCAGGTCGCTGACGGTGACCTGGCTACCGACCTTGATGAACATGCGCGAACCGCCGGTACGCCAGGCGTTTTCGCTGACGGTGACCGGGTCGTTCTCGCCGATCTGGCCACGACGGATGTCGACGGTGGCGATGTAGGCGGTCATCAGCTTGGTCAGGCTGGCTGGTGGCAGGCGCTCGTCACCGTTGTTCTCGACCAGCACGTTGCCGCTGGACGCGTCCATGAGTACGTAGGACTTGGCTGCCAGTTGCGGTGGCGCCGGCATCATCTGCTCTGCTGCGAAGGCAGCAGGCGTGAGCATCAGCAGTACGGGCAGGCAAAGTCGTTTGGCAAGGTTGGTGATGTTCATCCGTCTCTCGAAAATCGCTAATGGTCTGATGTTCCCTGGGCCACATCGTGTGCCCAGCGCCAGTCAGTCTAGTTTTTGTGGCCGTCGGCCTGGCCCACGAACTGCGGCTTTATGTCGCTGCGGGCAAAAGCCGACATTGTACATGGCCGGGGCCGGCAATTCATGACAAAACCGACAGTTTGTGGGGGGCAAGGCCCCCACAAGAACTGTCAGTCAGCTGTGACCAGCTTGGCCTGGCCAAGGTTCGCCAGGCGAATGCTGTCCTGTGCCTGCTGGATCTCGCCCTGGCTGCTGAACGGCCCCAGGCGCACACGATGCAGGGTTTGCTGGTTACGCACGATGGAGCTGATGAACACCGGCGCGCTGACCATGGTACTGAGCTTGGAACGCAGCAGTTCGGCGGCATCCGGGTTGGCGAAGGCGCCCACCTGGAGAACGTTGCCAGCACCGCCGGCCGCTACGTTGTTGCCAGCCACCTGCACCGGCACCACCGGCGCCGCGTGTTGCTGCGGTGGCGGGGTCCATTGCTCGACGCGACCAGTACTGGCCGGGATCGCCTGGGTCTGGGCAACCTGCGGCTCCTTGAGCATCAACGGCGGCTGCTGGCCTTTCTGCGCCCACCATTGCTGCGGGTCGATGCCTTCAACGCGCACGTGAGCGGTACCGATCTCGGCGTAACCGAGCTTCTTCGCCGCCGCGTAGGACAGGTCGATGATGCGGTCGGAGTAGAACGGGCCACGGTCGTTGACGCGCAGGATCACGCTGCGGCCGTTGGCCAGGTTGGTCACCCGCACGTAGGCCGGCAGTGGCAGGGTCTTGTGCGCCGCGCTCATGCCGTACAGGTCATAGAGCTCGCCGTTGGCGGTGTTCTGCCCGTGGAACTTGGTGCCATACCACGATGCGGTGCCCTCGGCGCGGTAGTTGCGCGCGTCCTGCATCGGGTAGTAGGTCTTGCCCAGCACGGTATAGGGGTTGGCCTTGTAGGCACCGGTGTGCACGGTTGGCGTGGCGTCAGGGATCTTGTTGACGTCCACGTCCCACCACGGCGCGCCGTCCTTGTGTGCCCGGTTGATATCCAGGCCAGGCTGCGAGCGGACTACGTTGCCGCCGCCCTGGGGGGTCGGGCGGCTGGAGGAACAGCTGACCAGCAGCACGCCAACGGTCATGCAGGTCAGCAGTTTGAAGGTGTTGGCAGAGAAGATTGCACGCATTACTTGACACCCCGTACCTGGACCAGCTGCTCGGCAAGCTGATGCACCGCCATGGCATACATCACGCTGCGGTTGTAGCGAGTGATCGCGTAGAAATTCTTCAGGCCCATCCAGTACTCGGGGCCGTTGTCGCCTTCCAGGCGGAAAGCAGTCACCGGCAGATCATCGCGCAGCGCATCATGGCTCGACCAGCCCAGCGCCCGCAACTCCCCGACTGTCTTGACCGGCTCGATTCCAGTGGTGACGCCCTCGTCAACCCGCGTCCCACTGACCTGGGCGCGGCTGACCACGCCCTCGCCGGCCACCCAGCCATGGCGCTTGAAGTAGCTGGCCACGCTGCCGATGGCATCGTCGGGGTTGTTCCAGATATTGATGTGGCCGTCACCGTCGAAGTCCACCGCGTAGTTGCGGAAGCTGCTCGGCATGAACTGCGGCAGGCCCATGGCGCCGGCGTAGGAACCCTTGAGGTTGAGCGGGTCGATCTGCTCGTCACGGGCCAGCAGGAGGAATTCGCGCAGCTCCTTGCGGAAGAATTCGGCACGCGGCGGGTAATCGAAGGCCAGGGTCGACAAGGCATCGATCACCCGGTAGTTGCCGGTGTTGCGACCGAAGAAGGTCTCCACGCCGATGATCGCGACGATGTACTGCGCCGGCACGCCATATTCTTGCTCGGCTCGGGCCAGCACCGCCTCGTGCTGGCGCCAGAAATCCACACCACGGGCAATGCGCGCGTCAGTGATGAACATCGGCCGGTATTCCTTCCACGGCTTGACCCGTTCGGCCGGGCGCGAGATGGCGTCGAGGATCGACTGCTTGCGCTGCACCTCACGGAATACACCGTTCAATTGCTCGGGGGCAAAGCCGTAGTCGCGGCTCATCTGGAGAACGAACTCGGTCACCTGCGGCGAGCCGTCGTAGTCGCCGGCCTGGGCCAGCTGTACAGCGCCGAACAGGCCCACCGCGCCGATCCACGGCGCACAACGGGCAGCCCAGTTACGCACTGCTTGCATGAAATTCTTCACCTTATTCAAACCTGCGCGATCCATTTGCGGTGCGTGTGGATCGACATCAGAACGCCAAACGCTGACAGCAGCGTCACCAACGAAGTTCCGCCATAGCTAATGAAGGGCAGCGGCACACCCACCACAGGCAACAGGCCGCTGACCATACCAATATTGACGAACACATAAACAAAGAAGGTCATGGTCAGGCTGCCCGCCAGCAGCTTGCCGAACAGGGTCTGCGCCTGCGCGGTGATCATCAGGCCGCGGCCGATCAGCAGCAGGTAGACGATCAGCAGCAGGCAGATGCCGACCAGGCCGAACTCCTCGCCAAGCACCGCAATGATGAAGTCGGTGTGGCTCTCGGGCAGGAAGTCCAGGTGCGACTGGGTACCCAGCAGCCAGCCCTTGCCGAACACGCCACCGGAGCCGATGGCGGCCTTCGACTGGATGATGTTCCAGCCGGTACCCAGCGGGTCGCTTTCCGGGTCGAGGAAGGTCAGTACCCGCTGCTTCTGGTAGTCGTGCATCACGAAAAACCACATCGCCACCGCTACCGGCACGGCCGCCGCCAGCACGCTGAGGATCCAGCGCCAGCGCAGGCCACCCATGAACAGCACGAATGCACCGGAGGCAAGAATCAGCAGCGCCGTGCCCAGGTCAGGCTGACGGACGATAAGAATGAACGGCACGCCGATCAACACCAGGCTTATTGCCACGTGTTTCAGGTGCGGCGGCAAGGTGCGCTTGGACAGGTACCAGGCGATGGTCGCCGGCATGATGATCTTGAGGAATTCCGAGGGCTGGAAGCGGATCACCCCGGGGATGTTGATCCAGCGTGTGGCGCCCATCGCGTTGTGGCCCATGACGTCCACCACCACCAGCAGGAACACCCCGACCAGATACGCCAGCGGCACCCAGCGGGCCATGAAGCGCGGCTCCAGCTGGGCGATGACGAACATCGAGACCAGGCCGATGCCGAACGAGGTGGCCTGCTTGAGCAGCAGGTCCCAGTTCTTGCCACTGGCCGAATAGAGGACGAACAGGCTGCCGGCCGCGAGGGTCAGCAGGATGATCAGCAAGGGGCCGTCGATGTGGATGCGCTGCAGGAAGCTGGCGCGTCGACGCATCACGTCCTCGCTGGAGAGCATGCGATCGAAATTGTTCTTCACTGGGCCGTTTCCTGGGCGACGGTGGCGGGCGCGAATTCGCTTTTCAGCCGGCCGCTCTCGTCGAGCAGCCAGGCATCCATGATCTGCCGCACCACTGGCGCAGCGACGCCAGAGCCGGACTCACCGTTCTCGACCATCACCGAGACCACGATCTTCGGATCGTCGGCCGGGGCAAAGGCCACGAACAGCGCGTGGTCGCGGTGGCGCTCCTGGAGTTTGTTGCGGTCGTACTTCTCGCCTTGCTTGATCGCCACCACCTGGGCGGTACCGCTCTTGCCGGCGATGCGGTACTGGGCACCGGTTGCCGCCTTGCGCGCGGTGCCGCGGGCGTTGTGCATCACCTGCTCCATGCCGTGGGTAACCTTGGCCCAGTCGGACTTGTCGCGCAGGACGATGTCCTCCATGGGGTTGGGGTCCACCGGCGGCTGGCCCTCGATGGTCTTGGCCAGGTGCGGACGGTTCCACACGCCCTTGTTGGCGATCAGTGCAGTGGCCTGGGCCAGCTGCAGCGGCGTGGCCTGCATGTAGCCCTGGCCGATGCCGAGAATCAGCGTTTCACCCGGGAACCAGGCCTGGCGACGGGTGGCGCGCTTCCACTCGCGCGACGGCATCAGCCCGGGCGACTCCTCGAACATGTCGAGGGCAACCTTCTGGCCGATGCCGAACTTGTTCATGTAACTGGACAGCCGATCAATACCCATCTTGTGGGCAAGGTCGTAGAAGTAGGTGTCGTTGGAGCGCATGATCGCGGTGTCCAGGTCGACCCAGCCGTCACCGGTGCGGTTCCAGTTACGGTATTTGTGGTCGTAGTTGGGCAACTGGTAGTAGCCCGGGTCAAATACCCGGCTGCTGGCGCTGACCACCCCGCTGTCGAGGCCGGCAATGGCCACCGCCGGCTTGATGGTCGAACCCGGCGGGTACAGGCCGCGCAGCACGCGGTTGAACAGTGGCCGGTCGATCGAGTCGCGCAGCTCGGCATAGGCCTTGAAGCTGATGCCGGTGACGAACAGGTTGGGGTCGAAGCTCGGCTGGCTGACCATTGCCAGCACCTCACCGGTACGCGGGTCGAGCGCCACCACCGCGCCGCGCCGGCCACCCAGGGCGGCCTCGGCGGCTTCCTGCAGCTTGATGTCGAGGCTCAGCACGATGTCCTTGCCCGGCTTCGGGTCGGTGCGCTTGAGCACCCGCAGCACACGGCCCCGGGCGTTGGTCTCGACTTCCTCGTAACCGACCTGACCGTGCAACTCGGGCTCGTAGAAGCGTTCGATGCCGGTCTTGCCAATATGGTGGGTGCCGCTGTAGTTCACCGGATCGAGGGTTTTCAGCTCTTTTTCGTTGATCCGCCCAACATAACCGACCGAATGAGCGAAGTGCGCACCCTGTGGGTAGTGGCGCACCAACTGGGCGACCACTTCAACCCCCGGCAGGCGGAACTGGTTGACCGCCACGCGGGCGATCTGCTCTTCGTTCAGCTCGAACAGGATCGGCACCGGCTCGAACGGCCGACGCCCCTGCTTCATGCGCTTTTCGAACAGTGCCCGGTCATCGGGCGTGAGCTCCAGCACTTCGACGATGGTATCCAGCACTTCCTGCCAGTTACCCGCACGTTCGCGGGTCATTGACAGACTGAAGCTAGGCCGGTTGTCGGCGACGATCACCCCGTTGCGGTCGAAGATCAGCCCGCGAGTCGGCGGAATCGGCTGCACATGCACCCGGTTGTTCTCCGACAGCGTCGAGTGATAGTCGTACTGGATGATCTGCAGGTAGTACAGCCGCGCGACCAGCACGCAGATGAGCAGCATGACCGCCACCGCGCCGACCACGACGCGGTTACGCACCAGGCGGGCGTCTTTCTCGTGGTCCTTGAGACGGATCGGCTGCGACATCGGACTGCTTACAGGCTCATTTGTGGTAAGGGTGCCCGGACAATACCGTCCAGGCGCGGTAGATCTGCTCGCCGATGAGTATCCTTACCAACGGGTGCGGCAGGGTCAGCGGCGACAGCGACCAGCGTTGCTCGGCGCGCGCGCAGACCTCAGGCGCCAGCCCCTCCGGGCCGCCCACCATCAAATTCACCGTGCGCGAGTCCAGGCGCCAGCGGTCCAGCTCGCTCGCCAGCTGCTCGGTACTCCAAGGCTTGCCATGGACCTCGAGGGTGACGATGCGTTCCCCAGGCTGAACCTTGCTCAGCATGGCCTCGCCCTCCTGACGGATCAGGCGGGCGACGTCGGCATTCTTGCCACGGGTGTTCAGCGGGATTTCCACCAGCTCGAGCGACAGCTCCTGGGGCAGGCGCTTGGCATATTCATGCCAGCCTTCCTCGACCCACTTGGGCATGCGCGAGCCGACCGCGATCAGGCGCAGACGCACGACGCTTCCTTACTCTCGGTCTTTGAGTTTGTCGGTGAAGTAGTCGCTGGCGTTTTCCGGGCTGTGGTGCTTGGCATCGGCCGCACGGCTCTGTTCGGCGCCCAGCCACAGGCGCTCCAGGTCGTAGAACTGACGGGCAGCAGCGGTCATCATGTGCACGATGACGTCGTTCAGGTCCAGCAGCACCCAGTCGCTGTCGCCCTTGCCTTCTTCACCCAGAGGCTGCGCGCCCTCTTTCTTGACCGTTTCACGGACCTTTTCCAGCATCGCGTTGATCTGGCGGTTGGAGGTACCGGTGGCAATGATCATGTAGTCGGTCAGGCTGTGCTTCTCGCGCACGTCGATGACCTGGATGTCCTGGGCCTTGACGTCTTCCAGGGCGCTGATGGTCAATTTGACCAGTGCTTCGCCATTGATTTTCTGCTTGCTCATATAAAACTCTTCAACTCGTTTGGATGAGGCGCCCTGGGGCACCGTCAGTTAGGGGCACGATACAGTTCGTGCGCCTCGATGTAGGCCAGTACGGCGTCCGGCACCAGGAACCTCACCGATTTGCCGCTGGCCAGCAGCTGTCGGATCTGTGTAGCCGACACCGCGAGCGGCGTCTGCCAGACGAACGAAATATTCCCCGCCGGGCCGGACATGGCGGTGGGATCGCTCTCCGAGCGCGCAGCCAGGAGGTTGCGCAACTCGTCAGGGGGTTCAACGTCGGCATCCGGGCGTTGCAGCACCAGGATGTGACAGTGTTGCAGCAGTTCTTCCCAGCGGTGCCAGGTGGGCAGGCCGCAAAAGGCATCCCAACCCAGTACCAGGAACAGCTGGTCGTCGGCACCCAACTCGGCGCGAATCGACTCCAGCGTGTCGATGGTGTACGACGGTTTGTCGCGTTCAAGCTCGCGGGCATCGACGCTCAGGCAATCGACACCCTGCACCGCTTCACGGACCATGGCCAGGCGGTCATGCGCCGCCACCTGCGGGGTATCGCGGTGTGGCGGGCGGGCGTTGGGCAACAGGCGCAGCTCATCGAGCGCCATGAACTCGGCCACTTCCAGCGCGCTGCGCAGGTGACCGATGTGCACGGGGTCGAAGGTACCGCCAAGAATGCCGATGCGCCGGACTGCCTGGGCCTTGCTCAACTCAGCAGGACTCCTGGCCACGCAGCTGGCCGTCACCGATCACCACGTACTTCTCGCAGGTCAGGCCTTCCAGGCCGACCGGGCCGCGGGCGTGCAGCTTGTCGGTGGAAATGCCGATCTCCGCGCCCAGGCCATATTCGAAGCCATCGGCGAAGCAGGTCGGGGTGTTGAGCATCACCGATGCCGAATCGACCTCGGCCATGAACTGGCGGGCCTGACCCTGGTGCTCGGTGATGATCGAGTCGGTGTGGTGCGAGCCGTACTGGTTGATGTGCTCGATGGCCTGGTCCAGGCCTTCAACGACGCGAATCGACAGGATCGCGTCGAGGTACTCGGTGTGCCAGTCGTCTTCAGTGGCCGGCTTGGCCTCGATCAGCGCACGGGTACGCTCGCAGCCACGCAGTTCGACGCCCTTCTCCTGGAAGCGGCGGGCCATTTCCGGCAGGAAGCCTTCGGCCACACGCTGGTCGACCAGCAGGGTTTCCATCGCGCCGCAGATGCCGTAGCGGTAGGTCTTGGCGTTGAATGCCACGCGCCAGGCCTTGTCCAGATCGGCGTGCTCGGCCACATAGACGTGGCAGATGCCGTCCAGGTGCTTGATGACCGGCACGCGGGCATCGCGGCTGATGCGCTCGATCAGGCCACGGCCGCCGCGCGGCACGATGACATCGACGAACTCGGGCATGCTGATCAGCGCGCCAACGGCCTCGCGGTCAGTGGTCTCGACCACCTGCACCACGGCAGCCGGCAGGCCGGCTTCGGCCAGGCCACGCTGGATGCAGATGGCGATGGCGCGATTGGAGTGGATGGCCTCGGAGCCGCCGCGAAGAATAGTGGCGTTGCCCGACTTCAGGCACAAGCTCGCGGCATCGATAGTCACGTTCGGGCGCGACTCATAGATGATCCCGATCACCCCCAGTGGCACGCGCATCTTGCCGACCTGGATGCCCGACGGGCGGTAGCTCATGTCGCGGATGGCACCGACCGGGTCAGGCAGGCTTGCAACCTGACGCAGCCCGGTGATCATGCCGTCGATGCGCGCCGGGGTCAGCGCCAGGCGATCGAGCAGCGCTGGCTCCAGGCCATTGGCACGGCCGGTGGCCAGGTCCAGTTCGTTGGCTGCGGCAAGCTCGGCGCGCGCAGCATCCAGCGCATCGGCAGCGGCCTGCAGGGCGCGGTTCTTCTGCGCGGTGCTGGCACGTGCGATGACGCGGGAAGCCTGGCGCGCGGCGTGACCCAGGCGGGTCATGTAGTCAAGAACGGACTCAGTCATGGGTTCGGTGTCTTGGCGAAGGGGAAATCGGCTGATTATAACTGCCGCGCAGCTATACGCCCAGCAGTGGGGGAGGGATGGTATAGGAAGATTGAGAAAAGGTATTACGAGTTAACGCCAAACGCTTGCTGCAGACCACCTCCAATTTAAGCGCGGGCGGTCTGCCGTATTCGTTTCAGGCCGAAAACATGTCGAGCAGCTGATCGACCGAAACCATCGGCAAAGGAATCGTGATGCAGGCCCAATACCAGCGCCTGTCGTCATGCTCGATAGCCAGGAGGGTCGTGAATGCGGAAGGTGCCAACAGGGCGGGAACGAATGTCCCATTCTGTGAGACGTGACCATTACCGCTGACAACGCGCCATTCGATATCAGCATCCGGAACGAGAACTTCTTTCGAGTGTTGGTCCTTGTAATACAGCGCAAGCTTCAGGCGGCCAGCTTCCTTCGACATTCGAAAGTAGTGAGTCTGCTTTATGTTGTGGACGAGGAAGGCAGCATCAGCACCTTCACCGCCCGACAACGAGGCAGTGACAGTATCAACGACAAGGGGATCGCTGACCGCACTCTTCCTCACGCTCAGCCCTTCCAACTTCTCATCCTCTTCGTAAGCGATCGCAGCGTCCAGGTCCTTGGGCGGTACGTACCAATGCCTGCCGCCTGCAGAGTCGAGCTCACCCAGTGCCCCCTCGTTCATATGCCATTGCACGGACGTGCCACCGGTCGCCTCGAAAAGCTCTATTTTCGCGTCCCCCCTCGAAATGACATGGAGCACTGGATTCAAGCCTGGCACTGTGCTGTCCGGCACTTCAGGGGTATTGGCTTCGTTCACTGACGCCAGCGTGGCTACTTCAGCCCAGATATCGATCCCCGCGACAGCGGATCTCAATTTCTCCACGCGTGAACGCGGCGCCAATAGCGCCAGCACGCCGGCCATATCGCCTCGTGGCGGCAACGGTAGCAGCAAGTCGATGCTGTAGTAGGCCAGCAGAAACTCATTCCAACCAACATAAGGCGGGCTGAACATGCCGCCTGTTGCATCAGCACCAGCGTTCAGCGATAGCTTGCCAGCCGGCTTCCCCTCTCGATGAAGGAACAGGGTGACATTGACGGCATCCACACGGCGGAAATACCCAGTCAGGGTTTCAGCCAACCCCGATTTTTCACGTGCCAGGCTCAACGTGCGCCAGCCTTTGCCATCCCCTTTGAGATAGGGTAGAAACATCTCCGCCTCACGCGGATATCGGGTCGCATCGCCCGACCTCACTACATAATGGGTCGGCTGGGTATTGGACAAGCGATAATAACCGCCCGAAAAGCCTATTCGTGCCCCTTCCAGCGGAAACGCCTGGCACAGCGTGCGCTGAACTGTCGAACTGGACTCGATGGTAAGTATTTCCCTGAAAGCACCTTGCCGCTCATTCACACTCAGCGTGATATTTGTTTCATTGCTGATATCCCGACCCACCACCAGCTCGAATCTGCCATCCTCGTAAAATGAATACCAAGGGGACGATATTTCTCCGACAAACCACCTCCACGTTTTCCCTGGCGTCACCACCGACTCCAGCGCCACCACGTCCGCCGCATGCTGTGGCGCCCTGCGTTGAGCCGCCCACAATCTGTTGAGCAGCTTGAAATCGATGTCCATACGCGCCTGCCAGCCTTTGAGATCTGGGAGTGCGGTTACTGGCGAAGACTTACCCCTATCTGCAGGTCCACTCATTGCTTGGTGCTTCCGGTCCGTTGCGAGTGATGCCCAGCGTCCCAGTCTTCGCGCCCGCGTGAAACTGGCAAAAATATCAGGTTACCCGACGGGACTCGCCCCGCTTGCCCGCCGATTGTTATGATCGGGCGAAACTGATTTCGAAGCCCCCATGTCGACCACGACCCGCTCGTCTGGCGCTCTGAGCGCTGCTTTCTTCAACCGCGATGCCCAGCAATTGGCCAGGGATCTGCTGGGCAAGATCATTCGCCACCGTCATGGCAATCTTTGGCTCGCCGCACGCATCATCGAGACCGAGGCCTATTACCTGACCGACAAAGGTAGCCACGCCTCACTCGGCTACACGGAGAAGCGCAAGGCACTGTTCCTCGATGGCGGCCATATCTACATGTATTACGCCCGCGGTGGCGACTCGCTCAACTTCAGCGCCCAGGGCCCGGGTAACGCGGTACTGATCAAGTCGGCCTACCCGTGGGTCGATGCCATCTCTGATGCCAACAGCCTGGCGCAGATGCAACTGAACAACCCCGATGCCAGCGGCAACCTGCGCCCGCCCGAGCGCCTGTGCGCCGGGCAGACCTTGCTGTGCAAGGCCATGGGCCTGAAAGTGCCGCACTGGGACGCACAACGCTTCGACCCCGAACGCCTGTACGTCGAAGACTGCGGCATTGCCGTGCCACGGGTGATCCAGGCGGCACGCCTGGGCATCCCCCACGGGCGCGACGAGCACCTGCCGTACCGCTTCGTCGATGCCGAATTCGCCCGCTTCTGCACCCGGAACCCGCTGCGACGGGGCCAAGTCGAAGGGCAAGACTTTTTCATCCTCGAACAAGGAAGCTGAAACATGGGCCAATGGCTCGACAGCCTGACCGGCTGGCTCAGCGCCAACCCCCAGTGGCTTGGCCTGGCGATTTTCCTGGTGGCTTGCGTGGAATGCCTGGCCATCGCCGGCATTATCGTGCCAGGCACGGTGCTGCTGTTCGCGGTTGCCGTGCTGGCTGGTAGTGGTGCATTTACCTTGGGAGAAACCCTGCTGCTGGGGTTCCTCGGTGGCCTGCTCGGTGACGCGTTGTCGTACACCATCGGCAAGTATTTCCACCAGAACATCCGCCGCTTGCCGCTGCTGCGCCACCACCCGGAATGGATCGGCAGCGCCGAGGCCTACTTCCAGCGCTACGGCATCGCCAGCCTGCTGGTCGGCCGCTTCATCGGCCCGCTGCGGCCGATGCTGCCGATGGTCGCCGGGATGTTCGACATGCCGCTGCCGCGCTTCATCGCCGTCAGCCTGGTGGCCGGTGCTGGCTGGTCAGTGGCTTACCTGCTGCCAGGCTGGGCCACCGGTGCGGCCATGCGCCTGCCCTTGCCGGAAGGTTTCTGGCTGGATGCCGGGATCATTGTCGGCACCCTGGCGGTGCTGATTGGCCTGAGCCTGAACAGCAGTATCCGTGACCAGCGTCACGGCACCCGGCTGATCGCCGGCCTGAGTTTCATCGCCCTGACAGGCCTGTTTCTCGGCTGGCCCTACCTGCACGAGTTTGACCAAGGGATCATGACACTGGTCCAGGAACACCGCAGCCAGGCCATTGATGGCACCGTGGTGCTGGTGACACGGCTTGGCGACTTCAAGACGCAGTTCTTCCTCGGCGGCTTGCTGACCGGTTTGCTACTGCTGGCCCGTCAGTGGCGCCATGCCGTGTTTGCCGGCGGTGCATTGATGGGCACCGCGCTGGCCAACGGCTCACTGAAATGGTTGTTCGCCCGGGCAAGGCCAGAAGTGCTGACCGACCCACTGACCAGCTACAGCATGCCCAGCGGGCATAGCTCGGCATCGTTTGCATTCTTCCTGACCTTGGCGGTACTGGCAGGTCGCGGCATGCCGCCGCGCATGCGCCTGACCTGGGTGATGCTGGGCTGCATTCCGGCACTGGCGATCGCCTTGTCGCGGGTGTATCTGGGCGCGCATTGGCCGACCGACATCATGGCCGGGGCCTTGCTGGCCTGTTGCGTGTGTGCGCTGAGCCTGACGCTGGTGCAGCATCGACAGCCGCTGACGGCACTGCCGCAGAAAGTTTGGTGGCTGGTGTTGCCGGCGTGTATCGCGTTGCTGGCGTTCTTTGCCATGCATGCATTGCCCGACGCGCTGCTTCGCTACCAGTATTGATTTAGCCTGCACCGGCCTCTTCGCGGCGGTTCGGCGCGAAGAGGCCAGTGCAGGCCATTGAGTTCAATCAGGCAAACAACTCACCCTGAATCCGCTCCAGCAGCTTCTGGATCTCTTCCAGCCGCTGCGCCGGCGAGTCGATTGCCAGCAAGTCCAGCTTGTCCTCTTCCATGAACGGCAGCAGATAGGCCAGCTGGTTGGCCAGAGCCTGGCGCCCGTCGACCTCCCGCGGCATGTCCAGTGCCTCGACCATCGGGTGCTCGCCCAGGGCCACCAGCAGCGCCAGGAGGTCATCGTCATGCTCGGTGAGCGGGCTGTCCGGCTGCTCCGCCAGCCAATGCACCTCGCCCACCAGTAACTGGTCCTTCTGCACCTCGGTCTGGCTCAGCTCGAAGCGACGGACACCTTCCACACGAATGCCCAGCAAACCGTTGTCTTGCTGAACGAAGTCACGGATCACCGCCTCGCAGCCAATCGAGGCCACCACCGGCGGCGCCTTGCCGACCTGCTCGCCTTCGACGATGCACACCACGCCAAAGCCAGTGCCCTGCTTCATGCAGCGGCCAATCATGTCCAGGTAGCGCGCCTCGAAGATCTGCAGATCCAGCAGGCAACCGGGAAACAACACGGTATTGAGGGGAAACAGCGGTAGCGTCATCACAACTCCTCAAGCCACCAGGCTGACCGCCAACGGCAGGAACACCGCCGTGGCCACCCCCATCAGGCTCATCGCCAGCGCGGCAAAAGCGCCGCACTCGTCACTTTCCTGCAAGGCCACCGAAGTGCCCACGGCGTGAGCCGTCACACCCAGCGACATACCCCGCGCCTCCGGGCTGTGCACACCCAAGCGGGTCAGCAGCGCCGGGCCAAAGATCGCCCCGATCACGCCAGTAATCAATACGAATACGGCCGCCAACGCCGCCACGCCACCAATCTGTTCAGCCACCAGCATGGCGATCGGCGAAGTGACCGATTTCGGCGCCATGGTCATCAGGATCATGTGTTCGGCACCGAACCACCAGCCCAGCAGCAGGCAGCAGACCGTTGCGAACAGGCCTCCGATTACCAGCGTAGTAAATGTCGGCCAGAACAGTTGCCGGATACGCCGCAGGTTGAGGTAGAGCGGCACTGCCAGGGCCACGGTGGCGGGGCCGAGGAGGATGTTCATGATCTCGGTGCTCTTGCGGTATTCGGCGTAGCTGATGCCGCAGGTCAGCAGCACGCCAATCACCAGCAGCATCGATACCAATACCGGCTGCAGGAAGATCCAGCGGGTCTTTTCATAGGCTGCCAGCACGATCTGGTAAGCGCCCAGGGTGATACCGATGCCGAACAACGGGTGGTGGATGACGGCGTCGAGCGCTCCTTGCCAGTCCAGGATCATGGCTGCTCCTCGCGCTTGCCATGTTGACGGTCGATGAGCTTCTGCATCAGCAGGCCGACGAACACCAGGGTCACCAGGCAGGAAATCAGCAACGCACCGGCAATCGCCCAGAAGTCTGCGGCAATGTCCTTGGCATAGACCATCACCCCCACCGCCGGAGGCACCAGCAGCAGTGGCAAGTAGCGCAGCAGGCTACCGGCGGCCTCACTCAGCGGCTTGCCGACTTCGCCACGGGCCATGAGGAAAAACAGCAGCAGCAACAGGCCGATGATCGGCCCCGGCAGAATCGGCACGTACAAGTGATTGAGCGCCGTACCCAGCAGTTGAAACAGCACCAGCCAGGTCAAACCACGCAACAGCATAAGGATCTCCTTCAGGTGGCGGCCATTATAAGCACGCGCTGCCCATAAGCCGATATTCGCCTAAAAGCGGGCATCTTGACTGAAACGGTTCGCCGTGCTGATCTTGCACTCTCGTACCAAATGACAACCTTGGAGAGTCGCCATGCCCTATGTACCGGTTAACGAGCTGTCGCAGTACGTTGGAAAGGAGCTGGGACGTTCCGACTGGCTGAAGATCGACCAGCAGCGCATCAACCTGTTCGCCGAAGCCACCGGCGATTTCCAGTTCATCCATGTCGACCCGGAAAAGGCGGCGAAAACCCCGTTCGGCACCACCATCGCCCATGGTTTCCTGACCTTGTCGCTGATCCCCATGCTGATGCTGGATATCCTGGTGCTGCCTGAGGGTGTGAAGATGGTGGTCAATTACGGGCTGGACAGCGTGCGCTTCATTCAGCCGGTGAAAGTCGACAGCCAGGTGCGCCTGAAGGTCGACCTGACTGAGGTAATCGAGAAGAAGCCGGGGCAATGGCTGCTCAAGGCCACCGCTACTCTGGAGATCGAAGGCGAAGAGAAGCCGGCCTACATCGCCGAACCCCTCTCGCTCTGCTTCGTCTGATGACCAGGCCTCTTCGCCGGCAAGCCTGCGAAGAGGCACACACCGATTTCGATTGGATCACAGATACCTCCGCCCCCTATTCTGCGGCATACTCGGGAGACTTTTTGCCCGGATTCCGCCATGCGTGCACTGCTCCCCCTCGCACTGACCCTGATGCTCGCTGCCTGTGGCGATGGCGAGTCGTTGTCCCCGCCCGACGCGCGCCTGCCCGACGGTGGCCGCTACCGGGGCCAGGTGGTCGATGGGTTGCTGCAGGGCGAGGGACGCATCGACTACCCCAACGGCAGTTGGTACGCCGGCAGCTTCAAGGACGGCCAGTGGCACGGCCAGGGCGAGTGGCACGGCAGCAATGGCGAGATCTACCGTGGCCAGTTCGACAAAGGGCTGTTTCACGGCCTGGGCGACCTGACCACCCCGGGCAGCCACTATGCCGGCACGTTCAGCCACGGTCGGCGGGACGGTGAAGGTAGCCTCAAGCAGGCCGACCAGACCTACCGCGGCCAGTTCAAGGACGACCAGTACGAAGGTGCAGGCGAGCTGGAAATGGCCGACGGCAGCCGCTACCAAGGCTTGTTCGCCAAAGGCAAACCCAATGGCGCCGGCGTGCGCAGCGATGCCAGCGGCAACCAGTTCAGCGGCCGTTTCGTCGATGGCCAGCTGCAAGGCAGCGGCACCTACGACAGCGTCGATGGCGAGCAATACATCGGCGAGTTCAAGGACAACCGCCTGGAAGGCCGCGGCCGCTACGAAAATGCCGACGGCGACGTGTGGATCGGCAACTTCAAGGACGGTTCGCTGATCGGCGAAGGTGAAATGCTCGGCAGCGATGGCAGCCACTACAAAGGCACCTTCCTCGACTGGCACCTGTCCGGCCAAGGCAGCCTGCAGCTGCCTGACGGCAGCAGGTACGTCGGCGGTTTCGACAACGATGCCTACCACGGCCATGGCACGCTGACCCTGGCCAATGGCAAGGTCGAAAGCGGCACCTGGGCCAATGGCGTGCGCGTACGTGACCAGAAGGGCAAACTGCTGCCCGACCCGCTGGACCTGGCCCTGCTCAACCAGGGCCGCCTGCTCGATGACGCACTGGCCCGGATACCGCGCTCGGCGTCGCCCATCCAGTTGTACAGCCTGGTACTGGCCGGCGATGGCCAGCAAAGCGTGTTCCTGCGCGAAGCCGATTATGTCAGCAACATGCTCAAGGTACGTTTCGGTGCCCGCGGCCAGGTCACCCTGGTCAACCACCGCGACCAGATGGCCACCCGCCCCATGGCCACCCGCGAGAACCTCACGCGCGCCGCCCGCACCCTGGCCGAGCGCAGCGGCCCGGAAGACCTGATCTTCATCTATCTGACCAGCCACGGCAGCCAGGACCACCAACTGGTGCTCGACCAGCCACGCCTGCAACTGGCCGACCTGTCCGCCGACGAACTGGCCAGTGCCCTGGCGCCACTCAAGGACCGCGACAAGGTCATTGTCATCTCAGCCTGCTATTCCGGCGGCTACATCGCCCCGCTCAAGGATGATCGCACGGTGATCATGACCGCGGCACGTGCCGACCGGGTATCGTTCGGTTGCTCGGAAGAAGCTGACTTTACCTACTTCGGCGACGCCCTGTTCGCCGAGGCCCTGAACCAGACCGACGACCTGAAACAAGCGTTTGAACTGGCGCGTACCAGCGTTGCCGAAAGAGAACGAAGGGAAGGTTTCGAAGCCTCCGAGCCGCAAATCTGGGCGCCGCCCGCAGTACTGGCACATTGGCAGCAACTGCGTCGGCAACAGGCCGAAGAAGCCTTGCGTAATGCAGCACAGGCCAAGGCCGAGGAACAGGCAAAAACGCCTGCCAGCCGCTAAGCTTGTGTGTAACAAGGGAGAGACATCATGTACTTGACGCCTCAGCATGTCCTGCTTGCCGGAGCCACCGGCCTTACCGGCGAGCACTTGCTCGACCGCCTGCTCAACGAACCCACCATCAGTCGCGTACTGGCACCGACCCGTCGGCCACTGGCCGAACACCCTCACCTGGAGAACCCGGTGGGCGACCCGGCGGTGTTTCTCCCGCAACTGGCCGGTCGGGTCGATATTGCCTACTGCTGCCTGGGTACCACCCTCAAGCAGGCGGGCTCGGAGCAGGCGTTTCGCGCCGTCGACCTGGACATGGTCGTCGCCTTCAGCAAGCGTGCACGGGAAATGGGGGCGCGGCATCTGTTGGTGGTCAGCGCGATTGGGGCCGACCCCAAGTCACCGATTTTCTACAACCGGGTCAAGGGCGAGATGGAAGAAGCGCTCAAGGCTCAGGACTGGCCACAACTGACCATCGTGCGGCCGTCGCTGCTGCTGGGTGAACGGATACAACCGCGGCTCGGCGAGAAGCTGGCATCGCCATTTTCGAAGTTGATGCCCGGTAAATACCGCGGGATCGAAGCCTGCACCCTGGCTCGGGCACTGTGGCGCCTGGCGCTGGAGGAAGAGGACGGCATTCGGGTCATCGAGTCCGACGAGTTGCGCAAACTCGGCAAGAAATAGCCCCTACAAGCCGCCTGTAGCCTGAAACCCTATGCCTGCCGCGGTCAGCAACGACAGCGGCAGGAACAGCGTATCCAGCAGCATGCTGCCCGGCAGGTCCAGGTGCGGATAAGCCGGCGCCTCAGCCCCGTAGCGATCCTTGGGGCAGCACCCGCCGTTGATCACATACAGGTCCAGCCGGGTTCCGGCATACACCACCGGCGCCCCTGGTTTGTTGGCATCCAGCGTGCGCACCGTGGCGCAGCCGCCGAGCAGGCTTGCCGCCAGCAAGCCGGCCAGCAAACGCCTCAATCGTCAGCCCCGAAATGATGCTCGCCCCAGCGCGGCAACATGTCCTGCGGAATGTTCAGCAGGTTGAGAATGCGCGCCACGACGAAGTCGATCAGGTCATCGATGGTCTGCGGCTGGTGATAAAACCCCGGTGCCGCCGGCAGGATCACTGCGCCCATCTGCGACAACTTGAGCATGTTCTCCAGGTGAATGGTCGAGAACGGTGCCTCGCGCGGCACCAGGATCAACTGCCGACGCTCCTTGAGGGTAACGTCGGCGGCCCGCTCGATCAGGTTGTTGCAGGCACCGGTGGCGATTGCCGACAAGGTACCGGTCGAACACGGCACTACCACCATCGCGGCTGGCGCACCGGAGCCCGAGGCCACCGGTGACATCCAGTCTTCCTTGCCGTACACACGGATCTGCCCATCGGCCGCTCCGGTGTATTCGGTGAGAAACGCCTGCATGGCCTGCGGCTTGGCCGGCAGCAGCACGTCGGTCTCGGTGGCCATCACCAGTTGCGCGGCCTTGGAGATGAGGAAATGCACCTCACGGTCTTCGCGCACCAGGCAATCGAGCAGACGCAGGCCATAGTGCACGCCGGAGGCGCCGGTCATGGCCAGGGTGATACGCTCCGGTCCGCTCACTTCAAGGCCTCGGCCAGCTTGCCGTGCAGGCCGCCGAAGCCGCCGTTGCTCATGATCACCACATGGGTGCCCGGGCGTGCCTGGCCTTTGACCCGCTCGATGATCGCGTCGAGGCTGTCGGCAACCACGCTTGGCACCTTGCATTGCGCCGCCGTGGCAGCCAGGTCCCAACCCAGGTTGGCGGGTGCGTACCAGACCACCTGGTCGGCGTCGTTGACGCTCTCCGGCAGACCGTCACGATGGGCCCCCAGCTTCATGGAGTTGGAGCGCGGCTCGATGATGGCGATCACCGGTGCTTCGCCAACACGCTTGCGCAGGCCGTCGAGGGTGGTGGCAATGGCGGTCGGGTGGTGGGCGAAATCGTCGTAGATGGTCACGCCCTGGACTTCGGCGACCTTCTCCATACGCCGTTTGACGCTCTTGAACGCGCTCAGGCCATCGATGCCCATGGCTGGCACCACGCCTACATGACGGGCAGCGGCCAGCGTGGCGAGGGCGTTGGCGACGTTGTGCTGGCCGGTCAGGGCCCAGTCCACCACACCCTGCACTTCACCTTCGAACAGCACCTCGAAACGCGAGCCGTCGGCGCTGAGCAGGCGCGCTTGCCACTGGCCACCTTCACCGGTGGTCTGCACCGGGGTCCAGCAGCCCATCCCGATCACGCGCTCCAGCGCCTGCTCGGTGGTCGGGTGAATCACCAGGCCTTCGCTCGGAATGGTCCGCACCAGGTGGTGGAACTGCCGCTCGATGGACGCCAGGTCAGGGAAGATGTCCGCGTGATCGAACTCGAGGTTGTTGAGGATCGCGGTGCGCGGGTGGTAATGCACGAACTTCGAACGCTTGTCGAAGAAGGCGCTGTCGTATTCGTCGGCCTCGACCACGAAGAACGGCGTGCCGCCCAGGCGCGCCGACACCGAGAAGTTCTGCGGCACGCCGCCGATCAGGAAGCCCGGGCTCATGCCGGCATGCTCCAGCACCCAGGCCAGCATGCTGCTGGTGGTGGTCTTGCCGTGGGTGCCCGCCACGGCCAGGACCCAGCGGCCCTGCAGCACGTGGTCGGCCAGCCACTGCGGGCCAGACACATAAGGCAGGCCCTTGTTCAGCACATACTCCACCGCCGGGTTGCCCCGCGACATGGCGTTGCCGATCACCACCAGATCAGGTGCAGGGTCCAATTGAGCAGGGTCGTAGCCCTGGGTCAGCTCGATGCCCTGGGCTTCGAGCTGGGTGCTCATCGGCGGATAGACGTTGGCGTCGGAACCGGTGACGCGGTGGCCGAGCTCTTTGGCCAGTACGGCCAGCGAGCCCATGAAAGTGCCGCAAATACCGAGAATATGAATATGCATGGTCGACCTCGCAAAACTTCGAGGCAGGGTAGCCTAGGGCGAGAAAAATCGCACACGCTGTTTCGGTTATTACACGCGGCTAATGCCGTGTTTTCGCAATTTTCGATATAAGGTATTGCGGCTGATGCCCAAGTGCTCGGCGACCCGGGTCAGGTGCCAGTGTTTTGCCTCCAGGATTTCCGTCAGCGCCTGACGCTCTGCGTTCAGGAGCGGCCTTGTGTCGCCAAAGGGCTGCGCAGCAGCTCCAGCGTCACTTCGAATGATTGCGGGGAGATCCGAGAGCCTTATAAGGGTGTCCTCGCACAGTGCCACCAAGGTCCGCAGCACATTGCGCATCTGCCGCACGTTCCCCGGCCAGGCAAAGGCCAGCAACGCCTGCCGTGCCTCGGGCGCCAAATGCACAACCTGCCCCTGCGCCTCCTGGCCTAACAGGAAGTCCAGCAACGCTTCCTTGTCACTACGCTCGCGCACCGCAGGCAGCGCCACCTCCAGGCCATTGAGCCGGTAGTACAGGTCCTCGCGGAAACTGCCCTGCTCCACCCGCTCGAGCAAATCGCGGTGGGTGGCACTGACGATGCGTACATCCACCGCCTGCGGCTCACCGCCAATCGGCACCACCTGGCGCTCTTCCAGCACCCGCAACAGACGGGTCTGCAAAGCCAGCGGCATGTCGCCGATCTCGTCCAGCAACAAGGTTCCACCCTCGGCCTGCAGCAACTTGCCGCGCATGCCTTCCTTGCGCGCCCCGGTAAAACTGCCGCCGCGATAACCGAACAGCTCGCTCTCGATCAGGCTCTCGGGAATCGACGCACAGTTCACCGCCACAAATGGCTTGCCACGGCGCTGGCTAGCCTGGTGCACGGCCTGGGCGAAGGCCTCTTTGCCGCAACCGGTCTCACCGCGCAGCAGCAGCGGCACGTCGCGCTCGAACACGCGCACGGCACGATGAAAATCGTGTTGCAAGGCCGGGTCCAGCAAGCAAATGCCCGGCTCCGTGGCAGGCTTGGGCTGGGGCAGGCTGGCCGGCACCGTCCACAACGGCGCCCTCGCCTGCCCGCGCAGGCTGGCGAACACCTGGCGACCATCACGGGTGCGCAACGGCCAGACCGTGCTGCCGCCTGGCGTGGCACGGCTGAACAGCTCGTCATGGCTGCAGGCGAAGAACATTTCCAGCGGTTTGCCCAGCACGCCACCGCGAAGGGTGCCCAACAGGTTCAGGGCACTCTGATTGGCGGCGCAGATGCGGCCATCGCCATCGAACGCCAGCAACCCTTCGCTGAACTGGCCGACCGACTCAGCCTGCACGTGGATGCGCAGCAACCACTGCTGCTCGAAATGACGCAGGAAATAACAGCTCTCGATCATCTTCGCCGAGAGGTTGACAAGCGCCATGGTGTGGAACTGGCTCTGGCGCGATACGTCCGGCCGTGCCGAGGACACATCGAGCACCGCCAGCAGCTCACCGTGCGGGTCGAACACCGGGCTCGCCGAGCAGGTCAGCCCGGTATGGCGGCCGCGAAAGTGCTCATTCTGATGAATGGTCAGGGCCTGGCGCTCGACCAGGCAGGTGCCGATGCCGTTGGTGCCCTCGCGGGCCTCACTCCAGTCCGCCCCCAGCCATAGCCCGGCACGCTCGAAGTTGCGCCGCTCGCTGGGCGCGGTGACACAGTTGAGGATCACCCCACGGGCATCGGTCAGCAGCACCGCATGGCCGGCGCCGGACAGCTGCTGGTGCAGGCTGTTCATTTCGCTGTCGGCGATTTTCAGCACCTGGCGCAGGCGCTCGCGGCTCTCCAGCAGGCGGCCGTGCTCAAGCACCACCGGTGCCTCGATCACTGACGGATCGAGGTGGTAATCGTCGAGGCAGCGCAGCCAGGAGCGGGCAATCGAAGGATCGCTGCCCGCTTCACCACGGGCAACCGTGTGCACTTGCTGGGCATGGCGACTGAATGAATTGCTCTGCATTTGTTGTTGTTCTCCGCAGATAGAGATTCACGCCAGCATCCTCCACCCGCGCAGGCTTTGCAACGTGCCCGCCGGCCGCGTGTCGCAAACGGCACAAAGTGTCACCCCGGCCGTGCCAGGCCTGGCACAGGGCATCTTCCCGCCGCGCCGAAACATGACCCAAGTCATTGATTTCACTGGGGCGCACCACGCTGGCCCAACCTTTGCTCTACGCTTTTCAACTCCTCAACAAACATAACAGCCAGGAGACACACCATGCGTTACGCACATCCCGGTACCGAGGGCGCGAAGGTTTCCTTCAAGAGCCGCTACGGCAACTTCATCGGCGGTGAGTTCGTGGCCCCCGTCAAAGGCCAGTACTTCGACAACACTTCCCCGGTGAACGGCCAGCTGATCGCCGAGTTCCCTCGCTCCACTGCCGAAGACATCGATAAAGCCCTGGATGCCGCCCATGCCGCTGCCGATGCCTGGGGCCGCACCTCGGTCCAGGACCGCTCCAACGTCCTGCTGAAGATTGCCGACCGTATCGAACAGAACCTGGAACTCCTGGCCATTACCGAAACCTGGGACAACGGCAAGCCGATCCGCGAAACCCTCAACGCCGACATCCCGCTGGCCGTCGACCACTTCCGCTACTTCGCCGGCTGCATCCGCGCCCAGGAAGGCGGCGCTGCCGAAATCAACGAAAACACCGTGGCCTATCACATCCACGAGCCACTGGGTGTGGTCGGGCAGATCATCCCGTGGAACTTCCCGATCCTGATGGCCGCCTGGAAGCTCGCTCCGGCGCTGGCTGCCGGCAACTGCGTGGTACTCAAGCCGGCCGAGCAGACTCCGCTGGGCATCACCGTGCTGGTCGAGCTGATTGGCGACCTGCTGCCCAAGGGCGTGCTCAACGTGGTGCAAGGCTATGGCCGCGAGGCCGGTGAAGCACTGGCCACCAGCAAGCGCATCGCCAAGATCGCCTTCACCGGCTCCACCCCGGTCGGTTCGCACATCATGAAATGCGCCGCCGAGAACATCATCCCATCCACTGTCGAGCTGGGCGGCAAGTCGCCGAACGTGTACTTCGAAGACATCATGCAGGCCGAGCCGAGCTTCATCGACAAGGCCGCCGAAGGCATGGTGCTGGCGTTCTTCAACCAGGGCGAGGTGTGCACCTGCCCATCGCGTGCCCTGGTGCAGGAGTCGATCTACCCGCAGTTCATGGAAGTGGTGATGAAGAAGGTGCTGCAGATCAAGCGCGGCGACCCACTCGACACCGACACCATGGTCGGCGCCCAGGCCTCGCAGCAGCAGTTCGAGAAGATTCTCTCGTACCTCGAAATCGCCCAGCAGGAAGGCGCCGAGCTGCTGACCGGCGGCAAGGTGGAAAAACTCGAAGGCGCGCTGGCCAGCGGTTATTACATCCAGCCGACCCTGCTCAAGGGCAACAACCAAATGCGCGTGTTCCAGGAAGAAATCTTCGGCCCGGTGGTCAGCGTCACCACCTTCAAGGACGAAGCTGAAGCCCTGGCCATTGCCAACGACACCGAGTTCGGCCTCGGCGCCGGCGTGTGGACCCGCGACATCAACCGCGCCTACCGCATGGGCCGCGGCATCAAGGCAGGCCGCGTGTGGACCAACTGCTACCACCTGTACCCGGCGCATGCCGCGTTCGGTGGCTACAAGAAGTCCGGCGTTGGCCGTGAAACCCACAAGATGATGCTCGACCACTACCAGCAGACCAAGAACCTGCTGGTGAGCTACGACATCAACCCGCTGGGCTTCTTCTAAAACAGCGCACTGGGGCCGCCGACTGGCGGCCCCAACCGCTCTGGCTCGCTTCCTGCAGTATCCATCACCATCGGCCCGGAGCCCTTCCGGCCATCAAGAAAAAGAACAGGTGAAACTATGCCAAGCGATCATTCCGCCGGTGTGCCGGCAGGGTCTTCCGTCGACTTCGAAAAAGTCGGCTCGGACTATTTCCAGCAACGTGAACTGAAAAAAGGCGCCGCCGGGTGGGTACTGCTGGTGGGCCTGGGCGTTGCCTATGTGATTTCCGGCGACTACGCCGGCTGGAACTTCGGCCTGGCCCAGGGCGGCTGGGGCGGCATGTTCCTCGCCACCTTGCTGATGGCCACCATGTACCTGTGCATGTGCTTCTCGTTGGCCGAACTTTCCTCGATGATCCCCACCGCTGGCGGCGGCTACGGCTTTGCCCGCAGCGCCTTCGGCCCGTGGGGCGGCTTTTTGACCGGCACGGCGATCCTCATCGAATACGCCATCGCCCCCGCCGCCATTGCCACGTTCATCGGCGCCTATTGCCAGTCACTGTTCGGCATTGGTGGCTGGATGATCTACCTGGCGTTCTACGTGGTCTTCATCGGTATTCACATCTTCGGCGTGGGTGAAGCGCTGAAACTGATGTTCATCATCACCGCCATCGCGGCCATCGCCCTGGCCGTGTTCCTGGTGGCCATGGTGCCCCATTTTGATGCAGCCAACCTGTTCGACATCGCCAAAACGGACGCCGTTGGCGCCAGCAGCTTCCTGCCGTTCGGCTACGTTGGCGTGTGGGCCGCGATCCCCTATGCCATCTGGTTCTTCCTCGCCGTCGAAGGTGTGCCTCTGGCCGCCGAAGAAACCAAAAACCCCAAGCGTGACCTGCCACGCGGCCTGATCGGTGCGATGCTGGTGCTGCTGGCCTTCGCCCTGCTGATCCTGGTGGTTGGCCCAGGCGGTGCGGGCTCCGAAGCCCTGAAAGCCTCCGGCAACCCGCTGGTCGAGGCGCTGGCCAAAGCCTACGGCGGCTCCACCTGGATGGGCAGCTTCGTCAACCTGGTGGGCCTGGCCGGCCTGATCGCCAGCTTCTTCTCGATCATCTATGCCTATTCGCGGCAGATCTTCGCCCTTTCCCGCGCCGGTTACCTGCCGCGCAAGCTGTCGGAAACCAACAAGAGCAAGGCCCCGGTCATGGCGCTGGTAATCCCCGGGATCATCGGTTTTGCCCTGTCGCTGACCGGCCAGGGCGACCTGCTGATCCTGGTGGCGGTATTCGGTGCCACACTGTCGTATGTACTGATGATGGCCGCGCACATCACCCTGCGTATCCGTCGGCCGAAAATGGAACGCCCTTACCGCACCCCGGGCGGCATTTTCACCTCGGGCCTGGCCTTGGTACTGGCCTGTATCGCCGTGGTCGCGGGCTTCCTGGTCGACCCACGGGTGGTGATTGGCGCTGCGGTGATCTATGCGGTATTCATTGCCTACTTCGCGTTCTACAGCCGCCACCACCTGGTTGCGGGCACACCGGAAGAGGAATTCGCCGCGATCCAGAAGGCCGAAGAGGCCCTGCACTGATCAAAGCCACCTGCCGCGGGCCAGCCCGCGGCTCTGGAGATTCTGTATGGCAAGTTTCGTACACACGGTAGGCCACCTGGTCTACCGCTTCGACAGCCTCAAGGACGTGATGGCCAAGGCCAGCCCGGCCCGTTCCGGGGACTTCCTGGCCGGAGTCGCCGCCAGCAACGACGGTGAACGGGTGGCCGCGCAGATGGCCCTGGCCAACATCCCGCTGACGCATTTTCTGAATGAAGCACTGATCCCCTACGAACAGGACGAAATCACCCGGCTGATCGTCGACACCCACGACGCCCAGGCCTTCGCCGCGGTCAGCCACCTGACCGTTGGCGGCCTGCGCGACTGGCTGCTCAGCGAAGAGGCCAACGAACAGAGCCTGCGCGCCCTCGCCCCGGGGCTGACCCCGGAAATGGCCGCCGCCGTTTCGAAGATCATGCGCGTGCAGGACCTGGTGCTGGTGGCGCAGAAGATCCGCGTGGTCACCCAGTTCCGCGGCACCATGGGCCTGCGCGGGCGCCTGTCGACCCGCCTGCAGCCCAACCACCCGACGGATGAGCCGGCCGGCATCGCCGCCAGCATCCTCGACGGCCTGCTCTACGGCAACGGCGACGCCATGATCGGCATCAACCCGGCCACCGACAGCATCGCCTCGATCTGCGCCCTGCTGGAAATGCTCGACGCCATCATCCAGCGCTACGACATCCCCACCCAGGCCTGCGTGCTGACCCACGTCACCACCTCGATCGAGGCGATCAACCGCGGCGTGCCGCTGGACCTGGTGTTCCAGTCGATCGCCGGCACCGAGGCGGCCAACGCCGGCTTCGGCATCAACCTCAACGTGTTGCAGGAAGGCTACGAGGCCGGCCTGTCGCTCAAGCGCGGCACGCTCGGGCAGAACCTGATGTACTTCGAGACCGGCCAGGGCAGCGCGCTGTCGGCCAACGCCCACCACGGTGTCGACCAGCAGACCTGCGAGACCCGCGCCTACGCCGTGGCCCGCCACTTCAAGCCGTTTCTGGTCAACACCGTGGTCGGCTTCATCGGCCCCGAGTACCTGTACAACGGCAAGCAGATCATCCGCGCCGGCCTCGAAGACCACTTCTGCGGCAAGCTGCTCGGCGTGCCGATGGGTTGCGACATCTGCTACACCAACCATGCCGAAGCCGACCAGGACGACATGGACACCCTGCTGACCCTGCTGGGCGTGGCCGGGATCAACTTCATCATGGGCATCCCAGGCTCCGACGACATCATGCTCAACTACCAGACCACGTCATTCCACGACGCGCTGTATGCGCGCCAGACCCTGGGCCTGAAGCCCGGGCCGGAATTCGAAGCCTGGCTGCAACGCACCGGCATCTTCACCCAGGCCGATGGCCGCGTGCGCTTTGGCGACAACCTGCCGCCGGCATTCCGCCAGGCCTTGGCACAGCTGGCTTAGAGGTGACCATGGCAGACCGATCCCCGACCCCTGAAAACCCTTGGCTGGCCCTGCGCAACCTGACCCCGGCACGCATCGCCCTGGGCCGTTGCGGCACCAGCCTGCCTACCGCTGCGCAACTGGACTTCCAGTTCGCCCACGCCCAGGCCCGCGACGCCGTGCACCTGGCCTTCGACCACGCCGCCCTGAGCGAGCAGCTCAAGGACCGCGGCCGCGACAGCCTGGTGCTGCACAGCGCTGCCAGCGACCGCCACCAGTACCTGCAACGCCCCGACCTGGGCCGGCGGCTGAACGACGATTCGGCCGAGCGCTTGCGCCAGCATGCCCAGGCCAACCCTGACGGCGTCGACCTGGCCATCGTGGTCGCCGACGGCCTCTCGGCCCTGGCCGTGCACCGCCATACCCTGCCATTCCTGGCCCGCTTCGAGGAGCAAGCCGCAGCCGATGGCTGGACCAGCGCCCCGGTGGTGCTGGTGGAGCAAGGCCGGGTTGCAGTGGCGGACGAAGTTGGCCAACTGCTCGGTGCGCGCATGACCGTGATGTTGATTGGCGAACGCCCGGGGCTGAGCTCGCCAGACAGCCTGGGCCTGTATTTCACCTACGCGCCCAAGGTCGGCCTTACCGATGCCTACCGCAACTGCATCTCCAACATTCGCCTGGAAGGCCTGAGTTACGGCATGGCTGCCCACCGCCTGCTATACCTGATGCGCGAAGCCTGCCGGCGGCAGCTTTCCGGTGTGAATCTGAAGGACGAAGCCGAGGTCCATAGCATCGACAGTGAAAATGCCCCCAACCAGCGCGGCAACTTCCTGCTTGGTGAAGGTTAAAGAACATGTAATGGAAGGCGGATTGCACTGATGGCCAGCATTGGGGCAGCATGCCCATGAAAGCTGCAGGCATTCCGCTGTTTCCCCAAATGGACTCTGAGGGCCGCACATGCGCATCATCAAGGCAACCCTGGACCACCTCGATCTGCTCACCCCACTGTTCGTCAGATACCGCGAGTTCTATGGGCAGCTCCCTTACCCCGACAGCTCGCGTGCCTTTCTGGAAAAGCGCCTCAAACGCGACGAATCGGTCATCTACCTGGCCTTGGCGGACGATGATGACGGTAAATTGCTCGGCTTTTGCCAGCTGTATCCGAGCTTTTCATCGCTTTCGCTGAAACGTGTATGGATCCTCAACGACATCTACGTCGCCGAAGACTCGCGGCGCATGCTGGTGGCCGACCATCTGATGCGCGAGGCCAAGAAAATGGCCAAGGACACCCAGGCCGTGCGCATGCGGGTATCGACCAGCGCCAACAACGAAGCGGCGCGCAAGACCTATGAATCGATCGGCTTTCGCAAGGACACCGAGTTCGAGAACTACATATTGCCGATCAATCAGGACTGACCCTACTGGCCTGTTCGCGGCGGTTCGCCGCGCACAGGCCAGCACAAGCTCACACAGTAACCCCCCGCTACAAACTCTACGGGCAGGTTTCCTGCTTCGCCGTATAATGCTTCGACCTGCCATGTGTGAAAATTTACCCATCCACAGGTAATCATGCCGACGCCCAGGGCATTGTCCGTCATCGCGTGCCCGTAAAGCGGGTCAAGAACACAGGTGCTGTACATGGAATTCAACCCGCTGGACTTAATCCTGCATCTCGATACCTACCTCGATCTGCTGGTGACCAACTACGGCCCCTGGATCTACGCGATCCTGTTTGCTGTGATCTTCTGCGAAACCGGCCTGGTGGTGATGCCGTTCCTGCCGGGCGACTCGTTGCTGTTCATCGCCGGCGCCGTGGCCGCAGGTGGCGGCATGGACCCTGTCCTGCTGGCAGGCCTGCTGATGGCCGCCGCCATCCTGGGCGACAGCACCAACTACATCATCGGCCGCACCACGGGCGAAAAACTGTTCAGCAACCCCAATTCGAAGATCTTCCGCCGCGACTACCTGCAGCGCACCCATGAGTTCTATGAACGCCATGGCGGCAAGACCGTGACCATGGCGCGCTTCCTGCCGATCCTGCGCACCTTCGCGCCGTTCGTGGCCGGCATCGCGCATATGCACTACCCGCGTTTCCTCGGTTTCAGCGTGGCAGGTTCGTTGCTGTGGGTCGGTGGCCTGGTGACCCTGGGCTACTTCTTCGGCAATGTGCCGTTCATCAAGCAGCACCTGTCGCTGATGGTGGTCGGCATCATCGTGCTGTCGCTGGTACCGATGATCCTTGGCCTGCTGCGCAGCCGCCTGGGCCGCACCGCCAAGGCCCACTGACAGCAGACATGTGGTCCTTCAGCGCCTGGCGGCGCAAGCGCACCCTCGCGCGCTACCCGATCGACCCACGGCAATGGCAGGTGATCCGTGATCGCCTGCCAATGCTCGATGGCATCAGCGAGGTGGAAGACCAGTGGCTGCGCGAAGCCTGCATCCTGTTCCTGCTCGACAAGCACCTGACGACCCTCCCCGGGGTCGAACTGGACGACCAGCAGCGCCTGTTTCTTGCTGCCCAAGCGCAGCTGCCGCTGCTGCACCTTGGCGAGCTGAACTGGTACCAGGGCTTCCACGAAATCATCCTCTACCCCGACGACTTCAAGAGCCCGCAGCGCCACCGCGATGCCAGTGGCGTGGAGCACGTGTGGGATGCCGAGCACAGCGGCGAAGCCTGGCAGCAGGGGCCGATCATCCTGGCCTGGGCCGGGGTGCTCGCCAGTGGCGGCTGGGAGGCCTACAACCTGGTGATCCACGAGCTGGCGCACAAACTGGACATGCTCAATGGCGATGCCAATGGCCTGCCGCCGTTGCACCCGGGCATGCGCGTGGAAGACTGGGCCGCAGCCATGCAGCAGGCCTATGACGACCTCAACCGCCAGCTTGACGCCGACCCCGACGCCGAAACCGCCATCGACCCCTACGCAGCGGAAAACCCGGCGGAATTCTTCGCCGTCACCAGTGAATATTTCTTCAGCGCTCCCGACCTGCTGCAGCAGGCTTATCCACAGGTGTACCAGCAGCTGTCGCTGTTCTACCGGCAGAACCCTCTGCAGCGCCTGCTGAAGCTGCAGGCCGCGCACCCGGATTACCGCGAAAGCCACGCCTGATGCGGCCGCACATCCGTCCACACGTGGCATGGCCTGGCGGAATGTGCCTATAATCGCCGCCACTTTTTTGATCAAACACGGGGGCACTGCCCAATGAGCTACAGCAAGATTCCGGCTGGCAAAGACCTGCCGAACGACATCTACGTCGCCATCGAGATCCCGGCCAACCACGCGCCGATCAAGTACGAAATCGACAAGGACAGCGACACCCTGTTCGTCGACCGCTTCATGGCCACCCCGATGTTCTACCCGGCCAACTACGGTTTCATCCCCAACACCCTGGCCGACGACGGTGATCCGCTGGACGTGCTGGTCGTGACTCCGTACCCGGTTGCTCCAGGCTCGGTCATCCGCGCCCGTCCAGTCGGCGTGCTGAACATGACCGACGACGGCGGCGGCGACGCCAAGGTCATCGCCGTTCCTCACGACAAGCTGAGCCAGCTGTACGTCGACGTGAAGGAATACACCGACCTGCCAGCCCTGCTGATCCAGCAGATCGAGCACTTCTTCGCGAACTACAAGGATCTCGAGAAGGGCAAGTGGGTCAAGATCGAAGGCTGGGAAGGCGCCGACGCCGCCCGCGCCGCGATCACCAAATCGGTCGCAGCCTACAAAGGCTGATACTGTTTTGTAGAAAAAACCCCGCCTCGGCGGGGTTTTTTTATGGGTGACGCAGGAGGTCGGTAAAAAGTCCTACGCAGTCCTACGCCTTTGCCCTACATCCCGGCATGTTTCACGCTGTTCATATCTACATCACGTTCATTTCGCTACTGGCAACCGGCCGCTACACTCGGACGCATGAAAAGATCCGGTGACCGCCTCAAGGCACTCCTTCGGGAATGTGGCCTGACCCCTTCAGACTTCGCTGCCCAGCGCCGCGTCTCGTCGCAGCACATCAACAACTGGTTCACCCGAGGCATCCCGATTGCCCGCCTCGATGAAATGGCCGAGTTGTTCTGTGTGCAGCGCCGCTGGCTGCAGACCGGCGAAGGCCCCAAGCACCCGCATTCGTTCCTGCGCATGTACGCGCCCCAGGCGACGCCGTTACAAACGCCATCGGAACAACCTGCTCCTCTGGTGCAAGTGCCTTTCAACGAGCTGCGTAATGGCCAGCTCATAGCGCTCGACGGTCATCACCTGGCAATGCCGGCACCTGCGCTGGAGGCATTGGCCGTGCCTGTGGACACAGCCATCTGCATGACCATGCCGGCAGACAACATGGCGCCGTGGATCCCACGTGATGCGATCCTGGCGATCGACCTCAGCTACACCCAGGTGGTTGATGGCGAGATCTATGCCCTGCTGCACAACGGCCGGCTCAGGGTGAACAGCCTGAGCCTCGGCCACCGAGGCACCCTGTGCCTGCATAGCCACAACCGGCGTGAGGTTGTCGAACGCTACACCACCTTGCAGTGCGCGGTGCAGAAGCTGGAGGTACTCGGCTGGGTGTTCCATTGGTCGCATTACCGCCAGCGACGCCCCGTCTGACACACGCTGTGCCATTTTTTGCTGGGCATACCGCGCCAGCCCTTGTATGCTACGCCGCACATTCAGCCCCGGCCGGCGCAAGCCGCGTTCCAGAGGGCTCGGCGACGTTCCACACGAGCGTTTGCCATCTCTTCAGGCCCTTGCTGGCCACACAGTTAAGGCGGTTGCGACTTACCATAAATTAGTCGGAAGCGTCCCCGAGAAGCCGGCCACAAGCCGGCTTTTTAATGCCCAAAGATAATCCCACCTCATTCAAGTGGCTTCTTGAGATCTCATTTAGCAAGGGGTTCTCATAGGTGCGGATTGACGATCCTGGTCAACCGTCTTTTTGTACCTTCTTGCGTAAAAGCCAATCGATAGGCGCCCCTGCCTTTTTGCCCTCTATACCCAGGAAGGTCTACCACGAACTCATTCGTTCCACTCAACTTATAACCGACCTTCCGGCTTCGCAGGCTTTCTATGGCTCGGCCCAATATCTTCGAATCCATGCTCGACATGCTTTGCTCAGCAAAGTGCTGTGGATTTACCACGGCGAATATCAACTCTGTTCCAGCGCTATCAACGTTACCAGAAGTTTGATTACCAACCGATGCAACAGCCCTCTTTACCGCATTCCTTCTCACAGTAGTCTTGCTGGACTGTTGTTCAAAAACAGTCGCCGACTCGGGTGCCCTAGCCACCTGATCAGTGCGCGATTTTGGTCTCACGAGCACCTTATTATTGACACCCAAATCTTTCAATCTTCGGCCAACTTCATGGCCGCTTTCAACAATTTCTACAACCCTTTTATAATCTTCAGGAAAAAAAGCATAAGCATGCACCATTCCCTCGCTAGAATAAAAACCGCTCTGAAGACCTCGACCTGCCGCCTTAAACTTTTCAAAATACTCTGTCTTCAAAAAATCCCGATATGCTTCAGCTGCCCTACCTGGAAGCCCGGATTCACGAGCTTGTTGTTCAGCCACTTTGTTCAAATGCTGAATAGTGGTGTTATCCTCAGAAGCCATATTTGCCCTTTCCTCAATCGCCATCCTAGCCAAAACACGTCGATGAAGCAGGGGAATAACCACAACTGCAACGATTGCCAATACCGCTGCGGTAATATATAGACCCAGTTGTTGTTCAACCGATAGCCTTCCATCTTGATCGTGAAACACGACCGGATTGTTCCGCGTCATCCGATACACATTCAACCCATCCACATCCCCCGCCGGGTCCGGATTGATCCAGCGCTGCAACCACGGTGCGTAATACCTGTAACCGTAGTAATACAACCCTGTTGCATCGCGCTCCTTACCCGAATAGCGCACCGTCTTGTATTTCGCTTCGACAGCGCTGCGCGCTGCCCACCAGGCGGTACCGCCGTAGGCGTAATAACTTTCCTGGCTGATCAGTTCAGCGTTTTGCGCCAGCTCCAGCAGGCTGCTGCCCACGTGATCGCTCACGCTGTAGCGCAGTTGGTCGTTATCGATCCCACCAGGCTTGTCGGCCGCCCAATGCAAGAGCCGCACACCACTGCGCCCGGCTTGGGCGGTGACTACCTGCAGGTGTTCACCTGACGCCAGCGTGCGGATCTCCAGCCCCGGCAAATAGCGCACTTCACCGACTTGCGCGCCCCTCAGGGTTTGCATTCGACGGACCTTGCGCACCCGTTGGCCACCGCCGTCGTACACATAGGCTTCCACATCGTCGTCCCGGCCATCGGGATCTTCGCGAACAACCTGGGTCACCAGGCTCAATTGATTTCGCGCATCCCATTGCATGGCCTGCCCGGGCGCCAGGGCCTGCTGGTTGCCATTGGCATCGAAGCCTTTGCCAAAATCGATCGGTGAACCCTCGCTCTCCTTGAACAAACTGCGGTTGCTCCCGGGGTCGACAGCCATGACGCGGTGGCTCACCACAGCGCCATTCACCTTGTGCAACAGATCGGTCAGATTACCGCCCCGGTCGTAGCTGAAGTCCTGGGTGTAGTTGCGCCAGCGGCTGTCATCCACCTTGCCGAAGATCTCGACCCCAGGCAGCGCAGGGCCGATGGTCTGACTGGCATTTTCGCGTCCGCTGGCGCTGGTCAGTTGGTAAAGGGTGTCGTAGGTATAGTTGCTGACAGCCGCCACCCGTCCCGCTCCCCACTTCACTGGCTGAGCCAAGTCTTCGATACGATCGATATTGCCCACCGGGTCGTACGTGTACTGCAAGTTCAGCAACCGCTTGCCATCGGCCTTGCTGGCCTGGAAGCCGACGAGCCGGCCATTCAATGCCGAATAGCGGCTCGTGGTGGTGACATGGTTGCCCGCCAGCTCCATCGTCACCTGCCCCAAGGCGTTGTACTCGACTTTTTCGAGTAGCCCCTGATCATTCAGGAACGATCGACTGGAGCGACCTGCAATGTCCATCTCGAAACGCTGCACGTTACCCACAGCATCCAGGGTTTCGATCATTGCGCCCAAGGCATCGTGCTTCCAACTGCTGTTGTAAAGCACACCAATATTCTGCTCTTTGTTTTTTTCCAGTAGTTTATCGCGAGCATCCACCGACTCAGGCCAATCGGGCGGCGTCAGTGCCTGCAGAAATTGACGGGTTTCCAGACTTGGCTGACCCTGCAGGTTGAACCGCTCATGCCACTGACTCCCGGCGGGGTCATCATGACGAATCATCTGGCCACAACGGTTACGCTTTGACTCCTCGGCATCGCCGCCTGCATAAGTGAAGCGATCAGTGCAGCGCCGATCCATCTCGCCAGCCACTTGCTCAAACTGCGCCATGGGGCGCATAGACCGGTCGTACTCAATTTGTTGATGAGTACCGCGACCATCCCAGTGTTCAAGTACTTGACCAGCCATGTTACTGAAAACAATACGCAAGCCAGCGTCGACACTTTCGCTCTTTAGTACCCGCCCCGACAGCCCGTAATGTATGACTTGATTCGGTGCCTGTTGTGGATCGTTCTTTCGGGCCTCGAAAAAACGCGGATCACATTGCTGATTCAGATGACCGCGGGCATCGAATACTTGTTGGTCAATGCGTATGTCGAGGGCGGCGCTGTTTCCAGAGCCGCCACGATGACAGACAATATTGCGCACAACTAAGCCACGCGAATCAGCCGCATTCAGCGCGGGGGTATGCCGGTGCAGAGAGGCTGGCATAAGGCTATTAACCGAATATGATGAGAGGGTCTGGCAAGTCTAGACCAATTAATCAAACCCTCTTCTTCGCCGGCAGCGCAGCCTTAATGTGTCATGCCCAGTTCGGCATCATCCATCAGTGCCTTGGCCATTGCGCTCAGATAATGAGAAGCCCAGATCATCATCGGTTTCTCGTCCATCAGGCCTAGGATGGTCAATTCACGCACATAGCCCATCAGTTCCGAGGCCTGCTCGCGGGCATCGCGGCAAGGGATGCCGGGTTCGATGCGGAACAATGGGTGGGACTGGTTTTCACCTTGGAAGAAGGTGGTCATACCGACGGTGCATTGGGTGTTGTCTGTAGTCATTGTTCAATCTCCCTGAAAATTCTCGAATGCCTGGGCGGGCCTCATCACTCAAGCCTCAATGCAAAGTCCGAGGCCCAGTAGGCATCTGCACCTGGATCAACGCGGATTCGAGCAACACCCGCAGCGCCTCCAGCTCATGCATCGAGGTCATCATCAGGATCGACGCCGGTGACTTGGGCTGCAGCAGCAACGCCTGATGCACCACGGTCGACGCACACAGCGCGTAGTCGGTGGCCTGGATCAGAGTGTCTTCGAGGGAATGAATATCGTGGGGTGGATCGGGGACAATCTTTAGCATGGTGGCGTTCTCATATGGGTTGCATAGAGCCGCCACTCATGACTTGCAGTGTGATGGGTGGCGGCCACGTACGGGTCTGCAAGACCGGGAGAACGAAAACCGGCAGGTTCGAAAACCTCCCGTACGCAGCCACCATAAAGCGAGTTCAATGGCATGCCACTGAACGTCGGTGATCAACATATGTTCTCAGCGGGCTTGCAGGCCCGGTCGCTGTTTTGACAACGACTGGGCCACACTAAGCCGCCAGAAACACCACCGCAATGGCCCAAGGGCGCTAGGAAGCTAATTCAGAAATGGACTACAAACAACGGGAAAAATCTGAAGTTTTGGATCAGAGGGGATCGCCTTTGGATTTTCAGCGCTTATGAGATCGAGCGCCGCCCGCGCGGCGCATCGCGAGCAAGCTCGCTCCTACATTTGTTGCAACGTGCCGAACCTGACAGGCCATGGTTGCCCGCCTTGGTGCATAACTGGAGACAGGTGGAGCAGCATTAGCGCCCACCGAGATGCATCGCCATGCCAACAAGGCGGTCCCTGTTGGCTTCACAGGAGAGATTGGCCCGAAACAGATGTAGGAGCGAGCTTGCTCGCGATGCGCCGCGCGGGCGGCGCTCGATCTCGCAGGCGCCACAACTCCCAAGACATGTGCACCGCCAAAGGTCGTAGAACAGCGGCTTGCCAGCAAGGTGGCACAGTGCTGTATGCTTGGCCGGTCTTCAGGGCGGGGTGAAAGTCCCCACCGGCGGTAAATCGAAAGATGAGCCCGCGAGCGCCCCGGCCATGCCGGGGGTCAGCAGATCTGGTGCGACTCCAGAGCCGACGGTCATAGTCCGGATGAAAGAAGGCGTCAGGCAGGGGCCATTCGGGCGCCCCTGCGCGCGCATTTTGTTCGCCCCGAGACGTTCATCGATCAATCACGAGGAGCGTTTCATGTCCCCTTTGCTGCAAAAACAATTCCCCAATGTGTCCGCCGCCATCGCCGCCTTCCAGGCAGGGCGCCCTGTGCTGCTGCTCGACGATGACGACCGCGAGGACGAAGCCGACATCGTCGCCGCCGCCGAAAACCTGTCGTTGCAGACCATGGCCATGATGATCCGCGACTGCAGCGGCATCGTCTGCCTGTGCCTGGACGAAGCCACCGTCGATGCCCTGCAACTGGCGCCGATGGTGCAGAACAACCAGGCCCGCCACGGCACCGGCTTCACCGTCACCATCGAGGCGGCCGAAGGCGTGAGCACCGGTGTTTCCGCGCAGGACCGCATCACCACCATCGAGGCGGCGCTGCGTTCGACCGCCGAGCAACGCCATATCGTCAGCCCGGGCCATGTGTTCCCGCTGCGTGCGCGTGATGGTGGCGTGCTGGCTCGTCGCGGGCATACCGAAGGTTCCGTGGACCTGGCACGCCTGGCCGGTCTGCGCCCGGCCGCGGTGCTGTGCGAGCTGATGAACCCCGATGGCAGCATGGCGCGGGGCGAGCAGGTGGCGGTGTATGCGCGGCAGTACAACTTGCCTGTGCTGACTATCGAAGAGTTGGCGCGGTGCCGTGAGGCGATGCTGGAGCTGGAAGCCGAGCCTGCCTGACAGACCGAACGGGGCCGCTTTGCGGCCCATTCGCGGGTAAACCCGCACACAGGGACTGCGCCAACTCTGAACCCGGTGCAGACCTTGTGTGAGCGGGTTTACCCGCGAATGGGCCAGTGAATCCAGCGGAAGTTTGCTCCCCTAGCCCCGCTCTGCTAACGTCGCGCGGTTCTGACCCGCCTACGAGACTGTCGCCATGGCCCGCAAAAAAGCCACCATCGATTTCGAACAATCCCTCGCCGACCTGCAAGCCCTGGTCGAGCGCCTGGAGAACGGCGAACTGTCGCTGGAAGACTCGCTGGCCGCGTTCGAGCAAGGCATCGCCCTGACCCGCGATTGCCAGGGCGCCCTGGCCCAGGCTGAACAGAAAGTGCAGATCCTGCTGGAACGTGACGGCGAACTCGCCGCGCAGCCGTTCGATGCGGAGCCAGAGGCATGATCACTGCTTACCAGGCCAGCTGTCAGGCCCGTGTCGACGCCGCCCTCGAACCCCTGTTCGTCGCCCCGACCAAAGAGCTGGAACGCCTGTATGCCGCCATGCGCTACAGCGTGATGAACGGCGGCAAGCGCGTGCGCCCGCTGCTCGCCTATGCGGCCTGCGAAGCCCTTGGCGCGCCGGCCGAGCAAGCCAACGGTGCCGCCTGTGCAGTAGAGCTGATCCACGCCTATTCGCTGGTGCATGACGACCTGCCAGCCATGGACGACGACGATTTGCGCCGTGGCCAGCCAACTACCCACAAAGCTTTCGACGAAGCCTGCGCGATTCTCGCTGGCGATGGCTTGCAGAGCCTGGCGTTCAGCGCCCTGCTCGACCCACGCCTGAGCCCGCAGGCCGACAGCATCCGCCTGGCCATGGTCCAGGTTCTAGCCAAGGCTGCAGGCCCTGCGGGCATGGTCGGCGGCCAGGCCATCGACCTCGGTTCGGTTGGCCTGAAGCTGGACCAGCAGGCCCTGGAATTCATGCACCGGCACAAGACCGGCGCGCTGATCGAAGCCAGCGTGCGCCTCGGTGCCCTGGCCAGTGCCCGCGCCGAGCAGGCGCAGCTGGATGCCCTGCAGACTTATGCACAGGCCATCGGCCTGGCATTCCAGGTGCAGGACGATATCCTCGACGTGGAAAGCGACACCGCCACCCTCGGCAAGCGCCAGGGCGCCGACATCGCCCGTGACAAACCGACCTACCCGGCGCTGCTGGGGCTGGAAGCCGCAAAGGCCTACGCAATCGAACTGCGCGACCAGGCGCTGATCGCCCTGCAAGGCTTTGGTGAAGCCGCCGAGCCGCTGCGGGCGTTGGCGCGCTACATCGTCGAACGCCGTCATTAAGGCCTGATACCAATCCCCGGTGGGAGCGGGTTTACCCGCCCCTACAGGGTCCGCGTAACCCGTGGTCGAATGGGCACTTTTCCCACAATGGGGTAAACTGCCGCGTCTTCACACACCTATAACGACTCGCCTGATGCCCACGACGTTTCAAGAGATCCCCCGCGAACGCCCGGTCACGCCGTTGCTCGACCGCGCTGACACGCCTGCCGGCCTGCGCCGGCTGGCTGAAGCCGACCTGGAGACCCTGGCCGACGAGTTGCGCCAGGAGTTGCTCTACACCGTTGGTCAGACCGGTGGGCATTTCGGCGCCGGTCTGGGCGTCATCGAGCTGACGATTGCCCTGCACTACGTCTTCGACACCCCGGATGACCGGCTGGTGTGGGACGTCGGCCACCAGGCCTACCCGCACAAGATTCTCACCGGGCGCCGCAACCGCATGCTCAGCCTGCGCCAGAAGGACGGCATCGCCGCCTTCCCGCGCCGCAGCGAGAGCGAGTACGACACCTTCGGCGTCGGCCACTCCAGCACCTCGATCAGCGCCGCGCTGGGCATGGCCATTGCCGCCCGCCTGCAGAACAGCGCACGCAAGTCGATCGCCGTGATCGGCGACGGCGCCCTCACTGCCGGCATGGCTTTCGAAGCGTTGAACCACGCCCAGGAAGTCAACGCCGACATGCTGGTGATCCTCAACGACAACGACATGTCGATTTCGCGCAATGTCGGCGGCCTGTCCAACTACCTGGCCAAGATCCTTTCCAGCCGCACCTACGCGAGCATGCGCGAGGGCAGCAAGAAGGTGCTGTCACGCCTGCCCGGTGCCTGGGAAATCGCCCGTCGCACCGAGGAATACGCCAAGGGCATGCTGGTGCCGGGCACGCTGTTCGAAGAGCTGGGCTGGAACTACATCGGCCCGATCGACGGCCATGACCTGCCCACCATGATTGCCACCCTGCGCAACATGCGTGACCTCAAAGGCCCGCAGTTCCTGCACGTGGTGACCAAGAAGGGCAAGGGCTTCGCCCCGGCCGAGGTCGACCCGATCGGCTACCACGCCATTACCAAGCTCGAACCCGCCGACAAGCCGGCTGCGCCGAAGAAGGTCAGCGGGCCGAAGTACTCTGCGGTGTTCGGCCAGTGGCTGTGCGACATGGCCGCCGCCGACAACCGCCTGGTGGGCATCACCCCGGCGATGAAGGAAGGCTCCGACCTGGTCGATTTCAGCGAGCGCTACCCCGAGCGTTACTTCGACGTCGCGATCGCCGAGCAGCACGCGGTGACCCTGGCCGCGGGCATGGCCTGCGAAGGCAGCAAGCCGGTGGTAGCGATCTACTCCACCTTCCTGCAGCGCGGCTACGACCAGCTGATCCACGACGTGGCGGTGCAGAACCTCGATGTGCTGTTCGCCATCGACCGCGCCGGCCTGGTCGGCGAAGACGGCCCGACCCACGCTGGCGCCTATGACCTGTCGTACCTGCGCTGCATCCCCGGCATGCTGGTGATGACCCCGAGCGACGAGAACGAACTGCGCAAGATGCTCAGCACCGGCCACCTGTACAACGGCCCGGCCGCTGTGCGCTACCCGCGCGGCACCGGCCCGAACGCACCGATCAGTGGCGACCTCGAACCGTTGGCAATCGGCAAGGGTGTGGTGCGCCGCCAGGGCGAGAACGTTGCCCTGCTGGTGTTCGGCGTGCAGTTGGCCGAGGCCCTGCAAGTGGCCGAGCAAATCAACGCCACCGTGGTCGACATGCGCTTCGTCAAGCCGCTGGACGAGGCCCTGGTGCTGGAACTGGCCGGCAGCCATGAGCTGCTGGTGACCATCGAAGAAAACAGCATCATGGGTGGCGCCGGGGCTGCCGTGGGCGAGTTCCTGGCCCGTGAGGGCGTGGTCAAGCCGCTGCTGCACCTGGGGCTGCCGGACATCTATGTCGAGCATGCCAAACCGGCGCAGATGCTCGCCGAGTGTGGGCTGGATGCTGCTGGCATCGAGGCCTCGGTGAAAGCCCGCAGGGCCAGGCTCGGCCGGTAACTTCTGGGGCCGCTTTGCGGCCCATCGCCGGCAAGCCAGCTCCCACAGGAACCGCGCAGGCCTCCAGGCCAATGCGGATCCTGTGAGAGCTGGCTTGCCGGCGATTGCGTTGGAAGCCGCGATGAAAGCCTCAACCTTTGCCACCCTGCTCTGCCTCCCCATCCCCTTGCTGGCCGCTGAACGCGACGACGCTCTCAAGCTCCCCGACATCCTGATCAGCGCCAACCGCCAGGTCGAATCACGCAGCGCCACCAGCGCCGCCAACACCGTCTTCACCCGCGCCGACATCGACCGCCTGCAACCGAGCAGCGTCACCGACCTGCTCACCCGCGTGCCCGGTGTGCAAGTCGCGCCCACCGGCGGCCGTGGCAGCCTGCCCGGCATCTTCATCCGTGGCACCAAGGCCGCCCAGAGCCTGGTGCTGGTCGATGGCGTGCGCATCGCCAATGCCACCTCCGGCGATAGCGGCTTGCAGTTTCTCGATGTCGACCAGATCGAACGCGTCGAAGTGCTGCGCGGTTCGCGCTCGGCGGTGTATGGCAGCGATGCCATTGGCGGGGTGATCCAGATCTTCACCCGCCGCAGCAGCGGCCCCGGCCTGCAACCACGCCTGCGCCTGGCGACGGGCAGCAACCAGACGTTCCAGCGCAGCCTGGGGCTGTCTGGTGGTGACGATGCCACCCGCTTCAATCTCGGCGCCAGCCTGGATGAAACAGCCGGTATCGACTCGACCGGGCCGTCGTTTGCCAGCGACAGCGACCACGACGCCTACCGCAACAAGTCGCTCAACCTGAGCCTGAGCCACACGTTTGGTGAGCGCTTCGAAGCCGGCCTGAATCTGCTCGACAGCCGCGGCCGCAGCGAGTACGACAACCCGTTCGGCCGCTTCGACCCGGTCACCCTCCAGAGCTTCGGGCAAAAGCCCTACACCGACTTCAGCGTCAGCAGCCTGGGCAGCTATTTCGATGCTCAGCTCAACGACCTCTGGCATTCACGCCTGGAACTCGCCCACAGCGAGAACCGTGACGACAAGCGTGACAAGCTCAGCGACGAGCGCTTCGTGTTCAACACCTACCGCGACCAGGTCACCTGGCAGAACGACCTGGCCCTGGCCGAGCGGCACAACCTGCTGCTGGGCGGTGACTGGTACGAAGACCGCGTACACGGCAGCACCGATTTTACCGAGGACAGCCGCTGGAACCGTGCGGCCTTCATCCAGCACCGCTACAGCGGCGAAGACTTCTCCACCGAGCTTGGCGTACGGCACGACGAGAACCAGCAGTTCGGCGGCCAGACTACCTGGAGTGGCAGCCTTACCGTGCCGCTGAATGCCCGCAATGACGTGCTGCTGTCCTACAGCGAAGGCTTCCGCGCCCCAACGTTCAACGACCTGTACTACCCGCAGTTCAGCAACCCGGACCTCAAGCCCGAGCGCTCGAAGAGTTATGAAGTGCAGTGGCGCAGCCAGCTCAGCCGCGACAGCCGCCTGGAAACCTCGCTGTACCGCACCGACCTGCGCGATGCGATCATCTTCGGCCAGGACTCGATTCCGCAAAACGTCGCTTCGGCGCGTATCAACGGCCTGGAAATGGCACTGCACCAGCAATGGGGCGAATGGCGCAGCCAACTGGGCCTGGCGCTGATCGACCCTCGCGACCGCGACAGTGGCCATACCCTGGCCCGTCGCGCCCGACGCACCCTGAGCCTGGATCTGGACCGCCAGTTCGAACGGTTTAACGTGGGCGCCAGCTGGCAGGCCGTGAGCGCAAGCTACGACGACGAGGCCAACCGCAATCGACTCGGCGGATACGGCCTGCTGGGCCTGCGTGCGGGCTGGCAGGCTACCGAGGAACTGAAGCTCGAAGTGAAGCTGGATAACCTGCTGGACAAGGACTACAGCCGGGCACTGTACAGCTTCGACGGGGCCAGCTACGGCTACCGCGAAGAAGGCCGCACCGCGCTGTTCAGCGTCACCTGGACGCCGGCACTCTAGCCGCCATCAGCGCGCACAGGCGGGCGGTGGCTTCGATCATCTGCCCGCTCGGCCGCTCCAGGCCCTTGTCCGGCACCACCAGCAAGCCCTCGCCTGCCACCGCGCTCAGCCGTGGCCAGGCCTTCCAGCTGGCCAACTGATCCTCGTCACCCGCCAGGATCACCTGCGGGTCACGCATCAGTACCGACTCGACATTCACCTGCGGGGCCGGCTGGCTCAGGTCGGCAAAGACATTGCGCGCCCCACACACCGCCAAGGCATCGCTGACCACCTGCTGGCCGCCCAAGGTGTATAGCGGCCGGTCCCACACCTGATAGAACACCCGCAACGGTTGCTCGCGCCGATACTGCTGGCGCAGCTGCTGCAAGCGTTCGCGCAGGGCCTGCACGTAGGGCCGGCCTTGCTCGCCCCGCCCGACACGCACGGCAATGGCCTCGATCTGGTCGAGCAATTGGTTCAGGTCATGGGGTTCGGCGCTGTAAGTGGCGATGCCCAGGCGCTTGAGCTGGTCGCGCTGGGCCGGTGCCACGCTGCCAGGCCAGAGCAGCAGCAGGTCGGGCTTGAGGCTGAGCAGGGTTTCCATGTCCAGCTGGCCCTGGCGCCCGACCGAGGGTAGCCGTTGCAGCGCTTGCGGTCGCTCGCCGCCATCGAGCACGCCTACCAGCAGGTCATCGGCGTGCAGTTCCAGCATGATCTCGCTCATCGACGGCGCGAGGCTGACCACGCGCAAGGGCTCGCCGGCCCTTGCGCTGAGGGCCAGCAGTGCCAGCAGGCAAAGCAGGACGCGCATCAGCCCAGCTGACGCGGAATACGGTAGAGGTAGAGCACCACCACAGTGGACAGCGCCAGGAGGATCTGCGCCACCGCCTCCAGCCCGACCAGCACCGACAGTGCGGCGACCCAGGCCGGGAAGCAGGCGAACAGCATGGCCATGCGTCGCACTCGCGCCAGGGTGATCCAGGCGGCTGGCTCTTCAGCCGTGCCCAGCACTTTCGAGGTGGCGATCAGTGCTCGCTTGTAGGCACCGAAGCGCGGCAAGCTGAGGAACATGGTCGCGGCGCCAGCAATGAACAGCGGCATCGCCAGCACCGGGATCAGCGCATCGCCACCGCCAAAGGCCCAGGCCATGACCGGCAGCGGCACCAGGCCGACCGCCAGGTACTGCCACCAAGCCAACGCCAGGCGCCGCTTGACCTCGCCACGGGTCACGCCTGGGGCACCTCGCCCTGGTGTTCGTTACCCAGCATGTGGCCGAGCTTGCCGGCCTTGGTCGCCAGGTAGTAACGGTTGTGCGGGTTGTGCCCGGTGTGCAGCGGCACGCGCTCGGCGACCTTGATGTTCATGTCGGTCAGCGCTTTGACCTTGCGCGGGTTGTTGGTCATCAGGCGCAGCGATTTCACGCCCAGGTGCTCCAGCATCGGCAGGCACATGGCGTAGTCGCGCTGGTCGGCGGCAAAGCCCAGGCGCTCGTTGGCTTCGACGGTGTCGGCACCACCATCCTGCAGCTCATAAGCGCGGATCTTGTTCAAAAGGCCGATGCCGCGGCCTTCCTGACGCAGGTACAGCAGCACGCCACGGCCTTCGCGGGCGATTGCCTGCAGCGCGGCTTCCAGCTGCGAACCGCAGTCGCAGCGCTGGCTGAACAGGGCGTCGCCGGTCAGGCACTCGGAGTGCAGGCGCCCCAGCACCGGCTCGCCGTCGGCGATATCACCCAGGCTGAGCACCACGTGCTCACGGCCAGTGGCTTCGTCGAGGAAGCCATGCATGGTGAAAATCGCAAAGGGAGTCGGGAGTTTCGAGGCGGCAACAAAGACGACGGGCACGTTGTGCTCCTGGATAAGTAGGAAATTTCTCGTAAGCCGATTGTATCAGCAGGTCGCTGCGTGTGCGCTCGTTGAATACCGTGGCTTAAGATCGAAAAGTTCGATGCTTATTTACACGAACCTACTGCGGTTTACTGTCCGCAGTGAAGGGATAGGGCTGCTTCCAGTGCTCGAAGATCGGCTTCAACTCGCCGCTGTGCACCAGCTCGGCCATGCGCTTGTCGAACAGGTCACGCAGGGCCTTGGCGTGTTCGTTCCTGGAAAACGCCAGGTACAACGGCAACTCGGCCACATGGGTGCTGCGAAAGCGCTCCGGCTGTGAGGCCTGCCCGCGCACATAGTCGACTTCGGTCTGCGCATCGATGTAGAAATCCACCCGCTCATGCTCGAGCATCGGCAGGATGCCTTCACGGCGCTGGATTTCGCGGAAGTTGCGCACGTTGGGCAGGTAATTGCCGTAGTCATAGCCGCGTACCCAGGCCAGGCGGTACTGGCCGACGGTGGCCAAGGTCGGCACCGGCTTGCTGGCCAGGCCCAGGGCATAGATGTGGTCCATGTCGAAATGCCAGCGCGGATACAGGTTGTCGTTGTTTTCTTCCTTGTACGACCCGACCCAGGCATCCGCCTCGCCACGCTTGACCAGGCCAACCGCACGGCTGTACGGCGCACTCTGGGTCACCACCTTGACCCCGGCAGGCTCGAACACCTTGCGCAGCACATCCCAGGCCACACCGCTGCCATCGGCGTTGGTGTAGTCGATCCACTCTTCGCTGACCAGGTGAATCTGCTTTGGTAACACATCGGCCGCCATCGCCCAGGGGGCAAGGCTCAGCATCATTGCCAGCAGCACAGTCCTTATGGCCATCGCAACGCTCCCTGCTTCAGCCTACCGCCCATACCAGAATCTGCATGCCCAGCCAGGCGAACACACCGGCGAGGATATCGTCGAGCATGATCCCGACACCCCCGTGCACATGGCGATCGATCCAGCGGATCGGCCATGGCTTGAGGATGTCGAAGAAGCGGAACATCAGGAACCCGGCAAGGATCCACTGCCACCCTTCCGGCACCAGCCACAGGGTGATCCACATGCCGACCATCTCGTCCCAGACAATGCCTTCATGGTCGTGCACGCGCAAGTCGTTGGCGACCTTGCCGCACAGCCAGAAGCCGAACAGCATCATCACACCCAGCAGCAGCCAATAGCCCCAGTCAGGCAGCATTTGCCACAGTGGGATGAACGGGATCGCCACCATCGAACCCCAGGTACCGGGGGCCTTGGGCAGGGTGCCGGAGCCGAAGCCAAAGGCGATGAAGTGCCACGGGTTGCGCCAGACCGATGGCGGAACGAACTCCGCAGGCACCTGATTGGGGTGGTCGGTCACGGTGTCTCCCTAAAGTGTTGATAGCCCCGTTGAACCGGGGTGATGTCATGGCCCTGCGGGTCGCGCAGGGTCACGCCCTGGCCTTCGAGCACGCGGCCGATGACGTGCACCTCGGCAAAACCGAGGTCGGTCAGCGGGGCGAGCGCTGCAGGCGGCAGGGTGAAAGCCAGTACGTAGTCGTCGCCGCCAGTCAGCGCTGCCAGCCGGGCCGCATCGAGGCCAAGGAAGGCCTCCAGAGCAGGAGACACTGGGACCTGCAGCAGGTTCACCTCGAGTGCGACCCCGGACGCCTTGGCGATATGCCCACAGTCGGCGAGCAGGCCATCGGAAATGTCCAACGCCGCCGTGGCCCGGCCGCGCAGCAGCTGCCCAAGGTGGAGCTGCGGCATCGGCGACCAGTAGTGGTCGAGCAGCGGCTTGGCCAGCTCGGCCGGTGCCTCGCGCTCACCCAGTACCAGTGGCAACGCCCCTGCCGCCTTGCCCAGTGAACCCCCAACGCACAGCAGGTCGCCAGGCCGTGCGCCGCTGCGGCGCAACGCCTGGCCGGTCGGCACCCGGCCGAACACGGTGACGGTGATGCTCAGCGGGCCGCGGGTGGTGTCGCCACCAATCAGGCTCATGCGGCAACGGTGGGCCATGCGGCTGAGGCCGTCGGCATAGGCCGCCAGCCAGTCGGGGCCGACATCAGGCAGGGTCAGGGCGAGGGTGAAGCCGATCGCCGTCGCGCCCATGGCCGCCAGGTCACTGGCCGCCACGGCCAACGAGCGCTGGCCAAGCAGCAGCGGATCGCAGACAGCGGGGAAATGCACCCCGGCGACAAGAGTGTCGGTCGACACCGCCAGTTGCTCACCGGGTGGAAGGTCCAGCAGGGCACAGTCGTCGCCGATACCCAGGGCCACGCCCTCGCCGCCCTGCGCACAAGGCGCGGCGGCGAAGTAATGGTTGATCAGCTCGAACTCACCCATGGGCAGGCAGCGCCAGGATCAGCGCTTGTTCGCCTTGACTTCTGCTTCACGCAGGGCCGGAGCGAGCTTGTCCAGCACACCGTTGACGAACTTGTGGCCGTCGGTGGCACCGAAGACCTTGGCCAGCTCCACGCCCTCGTTGATCACTACGCGGTACGGTACGTCGACGCGCTTGATCAGCTCCCAGGTGGACAGGCGCAGCACGGCCAGCTCGACTGGGTCGAGCTCTTCCAGTGCGATGGACAGGCACGGCTTCAGCGCGCCGTCGATTTCGCCTTTGATCGCCGGAACCCCATGCAGGATTTCACGGAAATAGGCACCGTCGACATCGGTGAAATCGTTATCGACCCGGAACTGCGCTTCGATCTCGTTCAGCGAATGCTGGGCCATGTGCCACTGATACAGGGCCTGGGTCGCGAGCTTGCGGGCTTCGCGGCGCTTGGCGCTCTTCGATGGCTTGCCGGCATCCGCAGGTTTTGGATCGCGCGGGTTGAAACGATCGCTTTCGTCGCTAATCACTTGGCCTCCAACTGCGCCAGCAGGCTGACCATTTCCAGAGCGGACAGGGCAGCTTCACCGCCTTTGTTGCCAGCCTTGGTGCCGGAACGTTCGATGGCTTGTTCGATGGAGTCGACGGTCAGAACGCCGAAGGCCACCGGTACGCCGAACTCCATGGACACCTGGGCCAGGCCCTTGGTGCATTCGCCCGCCACGTATTCGAAGTGCGGGGTACCGCCGCGGATCACTGCGCCCAGGGCGATGATCGCGTCGTATTCGCCTTGCTGGGCGACTTTCTGTGCCACCAGCGGGATTTCGAACGCACCCGGGGCACGGATGATGGTGATGTCGCTTTCGCTGACACCGTGGCGTACCAGGGTATCAACGGCGCCGCTAACCAGGCTTTCGACGACGAAGCTGTTGAAGCGGCCAACCACCAAAGCATAGCGACCTTTGGGGGCGATGAAGGTACCTTCGATGGTCTTCAGGGTCATTCCGATATTCTCATCTTCAAGAGCGAGGCCGCATACAAGCGGCCTCGGCAGGGGTGTGGACTCGAGCTCTGGGCGTCAATGCCGCCTCAAGTCACTCGGAGGGCACGTATTCTACAACTTCCAGATCGAATCCGGATATCGCATTGAACTTCATCGGCGAACTCATCAGGCGCATCTTGCGCACACCGAGGTCGCGCAGGATCTGCGAACCGGCACCGACGGTGCTGTAGGTGGTCGGCGCCTTGGTCGGTACATCGCTCGCGCTTTCGCGGATGTGCGCCAGCAGTACGTCGCCGTCCAGCGGGTGGCCCAGCAGCAGCACCACGCCACTACCCGCCTCGGCCACGGCGGCCATGGCCGCGCGCAGGCTCCAGCGGCCCGGCTGCTTGACCAGCAGCAGGTCGCGCAGCGGGTCCATGTTGTGCACGCGCACCAGGGTCGGCTCTTCGGCGCAGATCTTGCCCAGGGTCAGGGCCATGTGCACGTCGCCTTCCACCGCGTCACGGTAGGTGACCAGGTTGAATTCACCCAGCTCGCTCTCGACCGGCTGCTCGGAGACGCGCTGCACGGTGCGCTCGTGGATCATGCGGTAGTGGATCAGGTCGGCGATGGTGCCGATCTTGAGGCCGTGTTCGGCGGCGAACACTTCCAGTTCGGCACGGCGCGACATGGTGCCGTCGTCGTTCATCACCTCACAGATCACGCCGCTCGGCTCGAAGCCGGCCATGCGCGCCAGGTCGCAAGCCGCTTCGGTGTGGCCAGCGCGGGCCAGGGTGCCGCCGGGCTGGGCCATCAGCGGGAAGATGTGGCCTGGGCTGACGATGTCTTCGGCCTTGGCGTCCTTGGCCGCGGCAGCCTGCACGGTGCGCGCACGGTCAGCGGCGGAGATGCCGGTGGTGACGCCTTCGGCGGCTTCGATCGACACGGTGAACTTGGTGCCGAAGCCCGAGCCGTTGCGCGGCGCCATCAACGGCAGCTTCAGGGTTTCGCAACGCTCGCGGGTCATCGGCATGCAGATCAGGCCGCGGGCGTGCTTGGCCATGAAGTTGATGTGCTCAGGCAGGCAGCACTCGGCCGCCATGATGATGTCGCCTTCGTTTTCGCGGTCTTCGTCATCCATGAGGATGACCATTTTGCCCTGGCGGATGTCTTCGACCAGTTCTTCGATGCTGTTGAGCGCCACTCGGCACCCCCTTCTCAATCAGGATTTCAAGAAGCCGTTGGCGGCCAGGAAGCTTTCGGTGATGCCACTGCCCTTGCTCGGTTCGGCAGCCTTGTCGCCCAGCAGCAGACGCTCCAGGTAACGGGCCAGCAAGTCGACCTCAAGGTTGACCCGACGCCCTGCACGGTAGTCGGCCATGATGGTTTCGGACAGGGTGTGCGGGACAATGGTCAGCTCGAATTCGGCGCCATTGACCTCGTTGACCGTCAGGCTGGTGCCGTCGACGGTGATCGAACCCTTGTGGGCGATGTACTTGGCCAGCTCCTTGGGCGCACGCACGCGGAACTGGATGGCGCGGGCGTTATCGCTGCGCGAGAGGATTTCGCCGACACCGTCGACGTGGCCGCTGACCAGGTGGCCGCCCAGGCGGGTGGTCGGGGTCAGGGCCTTTTCCAGGTTGACCTTGCTGCCGCTCTTGAGGTCGATGAACGCGGTGCGCTTGAGGGTTTCGACGCTGACGTCGGCCCAGAACCCGTTGCCCGGCAGCTCGACGGCGGTCAGGCACACGCCGTTGACGGCGATGCTGTCGCCGAGCTTGACGTCACCCAGGTCGAGCTTGCCGGTTTCGACGTAGACGCGCACGTCACCGCCCTTGGGGGTCAGGCTGCGGATGGTGCCGATGGATTCGATGATGCCGGTGAACATGGGGACTTCCTCAGAAACGGGTTGCGCGGGGCAAGCCCGGCATTATACGCCGGGCGCCGGCAGAGGGATGGCCGTGACCCGCCAGTCATCGCCCACTGCGCGCATTTCGGTGATTTTCAGCCGCGGTGCCTGGTTCATCTTCTCCAGCGGCCAGTCCAGCAACGGCCGGGCCTGGGAGCCGAGGAAGGTGCCAGCGACGAACAGCTGGTACTCGTCGATCAGGCCCAGCCGGGCAAAGGCACCGACCAGGCCGGCACCGGCCTCCAGGAGGATGTCGTTGGCACCGCGAGCGGCCAGCGCCTGCAGCAGCGCCGGCAGGTCCACCTGGCCATTGTCGCCCGGCAGGCTGAGCAGCTCATGGCCGGCAGCGGCATAGCGCGGGTCATCTGCGACGGCGGTGACCACCAGCGCCGGGCCGGCCTGGAAGAATGGCGCGTCCAGCGGCAAACGCAGGCGGCCGTCGATCAGCACGCGCAACGGCGTGCGGCTCAGTGCCAGGGCGGTGGTTTCGGTGTCCAGCCCCAACTCGTTGCCACGCACGGTCATCCGCGCGTTGTCGGCCAGCACGCTGGCCGCACTGGTCAGCACTACGCTGGAACGGGCGCGCAGGCGCTGCACTGCCGAGCGGGCAGCGGGCCCGGTGATCCACTGGCTTTCGCCACTGGCCATGGCGGTGCGGCCATCCAGGCTCATGGCCAGCTTGGCGCGGACGAACGGCAAGCCGTGCTCCATGCGCTTGAGGAAGCCGGGGTTGAGGGCGCGGGCCTCGGCTTCGAGCACGCCGCTGGCCACGATGATGCCTGCGTCCGCCAGGCGCCGCAGGCCCTGCCCTGCGACTTGCGGGTTGGGGTCCTGCATGGCGGCGACCACACGGGCCACACCGGCCTTGACCAGCGCCTCGGCGCACGGCGGCGTGCGGCCGTGGTGGCTGCACGGTTCCAGGGTCACGTAGGCGCAGGCGCCGCGGGCCAGTTCGCCGGCCTGACGCAGGGCATGCACTTCGGCATGCGGCTCGCCGGCACGCACATGCCAGCCTTCACCGACCACCTCGCCATCGCGGACGATCACGCAACCCACACGCGGGTTGGGGTGGGTGGTGTACACGCCCTTGCGCGCCAGTTCCAGCGCGCGGGCCATGTAATGGGCATCGAGGATCGCGGTCTGGCTGGGCATGCTCACTCTTTAGCCGGCTCGCGGGCCAGGCGGTCGATTTCTTCGCGGAATTCGTCGAGGTCCTGGAAGCGCCGGTACACCGAGGCGAAGCGAATGTAGGCCACTTCGTCGAGCTTGCGCAGCTCGGCCATGACCATTTCACCCACCACCAGCGACTTGACCTCACGCTCGCCGGTGGCGCGCAGGCGGCTCTTGATATGCGCCAGCGCCGCTTCCAGGCGCTCGATGCTGACCGGGCGCTTCTCCAGCGCACGCTGCATGCCGGCGCGCAGCTTCTCTTCATCGAAGGGCTGGCGCGTGCCGTCCTGCTTGATCAGCCGGGGCAGCACCAGCTCGGCGGTTTCGAAGGTGGTGAAGCGCTCGCCGCAGGCGACGCATTCACGGCGGCGGCGCACCTGTTCGCCCTCGGCGACCAGACGCGAGTCGATGACCTTGGTGTCGTTGGCACCGCAAAAGGGACAGTGCATGGTGGCAGGCAACAAAAAAAGGGAGGGCCATGGTAGCGCATTGCACTGGCAAGACAAGCCAAAGGGGTTAACATCCATAAATTCTGCCCGTGAAGGACCCACCCATGCATCTTCGTGCGCTCGTCGTGCTGTGCTGCGCTTCCCTGCTCGCCGCCTGCGGCAGTGACCGCCCCAAGACAGAAGCAGTCCCCGCGCCAGCAGCAGCCAAGGTGGCGAAAAACGCCGAACCGCTTGGCCCGCTGCCGGCCTATCAGCGTGAGTTGAGCGGCACCTTGCTGGAAATCCCCGCCGGCGCCGACGTGGAGCTGGCGCTGCTGGTCATCGACGACCGCGACCGCCCGCAACAGCTGCTGGCCAGCAGCAATCTGACCGGCACCGGCCAGGCCCTGCCCTATCACCTGCGCTTCAACCCCGAGGCCTTCCCGGCCGGTGCCCGCGTCGAACTGCGCGGCCGTGCCAGCAGTTCCGGCCAGCTGATCATGCACCTTCCCCCCGTGCGCATCATCCAGGCCCAGACCCAGGCAACCGGCCCGCTGCGCTTCGAGAAGACCCCCTAAGTGGCGCCGCTTGCCCTGCAACAGGCCCTCAGTGGCCTGATCGGCGAAGCGCGCCTGGTCATCAGCGACCTGCCTGAGTGCGCGCTGAAGCTGTGGCTGATCGATGATCAGAACATGGACCGCGCCTTCAGCAGCGAAGAAACCCGGCGCATCCTCGAAGAACCGCCGTACTGGAGCTTCTGCTGGGCCAGCGGCCTGGCCATGGCCCGCTACCTGGCGGCGAACCCCGAGTGGGTAGCCGGCAAGCGCGTGCTGGACTTTGGCGCCGGCTCCGGCATTGCCGGGATCGCGGCGGCCCGCGCCGGGGCGCTGGAAGTGGTCGCCTGTGACCTCGACCCGCTGGCCCTGCAAGCCTGCCGTGCCAACGCCCAGCTCAACGAGGTCGAACTGGGCTACAGCAGCGACTTCTTCGCCGAAGCCGACCGCTTCGACCTGATCCTGGTTGCCGACGTGCTCTATGACCGCGCCAACCTGCCGCTGCTCGATGCCTTCCTTGGCCGCGGTCGCCAGGCACTGGTGGCCGACTCGCGAGTCCGCGATTTCAGCCACCCGCTGTACCGGCAGCTTGGCGTGCTCGAAGCCTTGACCCTGCCAGACCTGGCCGAGCCGCACGAATTCCGCAGGGTCAGCCTGTACCACGCCAGCCGCGAGCCTTTATAGTGGTGCCATTCACGGATTTGCGAGAGTCGCGATGAGCCAGGACACCCCATATATCTTCGATGCCACCGATGCCACCTTCCAGCAACTGGTGATCGAGAACTCCTTCCACAAGCCGGTGCTGGTGGACTTCTGGGCCGAGTGGTGCGCGCCGTGCAAGGCGCTGATGCCGCTGCTGGCGAAGATCGCCGAGGGTTACCAGGGCGAGCTGCTGCTGGCCAAGATCAACTGCGACGTCGAGCAGCAGGTGGTGGCCCAGTTCGGCATCCGCAGCCTGCCGACCGTGGTGCTGTTCAAGGATGGCCAGCCGGTCGACGGCTTTGCTGGTGCCCAGCCGGAGTCGGCGATTCGCGCCATGCTCGAGCCGCATGTGCAATTGCCGGCCGCCCCGACCGCTTCGCCTTTGGAACAGGCCAAGGCGCTGTTCGCCGAAAGCCGCTTCGCCGAGGCCGAGGCTGCGCTGAAGGCACTGCTGGGTGAAGACAACAGCAATACCGAGGCGCTGATTTTTTATGCCCGCTGCCTGGCCGAGCGTGGCGAGCTGGGTGAAGCCCAAGTGGTGCTGGATGCGGTCAAGACCGATGAGCACAAGGCCGCCTTGGCCGGTGCCAAGGCCCAGCTGACCTTCCTGCGCCAGGCCGCCAGCCTGCCGGAAGTCGCCGACCTGAAAAGTCGCCTGGCGCAGAACCCGCAGGATGATGAGGCGGCTTACCAGCTGAGCATTCAGCAGTTGGCCCGTCAGCAGTATGAAGCGGCACTGGAAGGGTTGCTGAAGCTGTTCCAGCGCAATCGTGCTTATGAGAACGGCTTGCCGCAGAAGGCGATGCTGCAGGTGTTCGAGTTGCTGGGCAGTGATCATCCGTTGGTAGGTGTTTACCGTCGTCGCTTGTCTTCGGCCATGTTCTGAGCCTGAGAATGGCGGGGCCGCTTTGCGGCCCCAGAATCCAGGACCTCACCCCACCCAGTGATACACCGGCGCATCCACGCCACTTTCCACCTTAACCTCACTGCTGTGCCGCAAGCGCACCAGCAACCGCTTGCCCGCTGCCGTGCTCCCGGCCAGCCCTTCCAGCCGGTCGAGCAGCTCCGGCCCGCTCATCTGCCCTGCCAGACGCAGCACCTCACGTGCGGCATGCCACTGTCCGTCGTCCTGGCGCGGCGCCGCCGCAACGGCTACCGGTTCAGCCACCGGCACTTCGATCTGCCGCCCCAACTGCGCCCACTCCTGCGGCTCCAGCTCGAGGGTCAGGTCCACCGGCCAGTCACCAATCTGTCCACGAATTCTCACGATGCGTTCCTTGAGCTCAGATCAATGCAACCATGCTACCGCAACATGAAACCTGCGCCACACAGGCTGGCGGCGCGAAGAAAAGTTGTTATAACATAACCAAATCTTCCAGCCCGCTCCCGGAGTCGTCCATGCGTCGCCTGCTGCTTGCCCTGCCTTTCGCCCTGCTGCCCCTGGCCGTGGCCCATGCCCACGACGAACATGACCATGATCACGCCCACGGCACCCTCGGTGCCCACGAGCATGGTGTGGCCAAGCTCAATGCCGTGCTCGATGGCAACACCCTGGAGCTGGAGCTGGACAGCCCGGCGATGAACCTGGTCGGCTTCGAGCACATGGCCAGCAGCGATGCGGACAAGGCCAAGGTTGCCGCGGTGCGCCAGCAGCTCGAACAACCCCTGAAGCTGTTTGCCCTGGCCTCGGCCGCCGGCTGCAAGGAAGACCAGCAAGAGCTGGAAAGCCCGCTGTTCGGCGATGCGGCCAAGGCTGATGACGACGGTGACGAGCACGAGAAAGGCCACGTGCACAGCGACATCAATGCCCACTACCAGCTGACCTGCGCCACCCCGGAAAAACTCGCCCAGATCGACCTCGCCCCGCTGTTCAAGGCCTTCCCGGCCACTCAGAAGATCAACGTGCAACTGATCGGCCCGAATGGCCAGAAAGGCGTCGAGACTTCGCCGGCCAAGGCCGTGGTTGCGTTCTGAGATGAGCCAGGCGTTGATTGAACTGCAGGACCTGGTGTTCGCCTGGCCCGGCCAGGCGCCACTGCTGGATATTCCGGCATTGCGCCTGGAGGCCGGCGAAGCGCTGTTCCTCAAGGGCCCCAGCGGCAGTGGCAAGACCACCCTGCTGGGCCTGCTCGGCGGGGTCAATCGGCCAGGTCAGGGGCGTATCCAGCTGCTTGGCCAGGACCTCGCCGTGCTTGGCCAGGGTGCGCGTGACCGCTTCCGGGTCGACCACACCGGCTACATCTTCCAGCAGTTCAACCTGCTGCCGTTTCTCTCGGTGCGCGAGAACGTCGAGCTGCCTTGCCGTTTCTCGCGCAGCCGCGCCGAACGGGCCATTCAGCGCCACGGCAGCGTCGACCAGGCCGCCAGCGAGCTGCTCGCGCACCTGGGCCTGGGTGACCCGGCGCTGCTCGCACGGCGTGCCGACAGCCTGTCGATCGGCCAGCAGCAGCGCGTGGCGGCTGCTCGCGCACTGATCGGCCAACCAGAACTGGTGATCGCCGACGAGCCGACCTCAGCGCTGGATGCCGACACCCGCGAAGCCTTCATCCGCCTGCTGTTCGACGAATGCCGCACAGCCGGTTCCAGCCTGCTGTTCGTCAGCCATGACCAGAGCCTGGCACCGCTGTTCGACCGTCACCTGTCCCTGGCCGATCTCAACCGCGCCGCCAAGCCCCGGGAGGCCTGATGTACCTGCTTCGCCTTGCCCTGGCCAGCCTGGCCAACCGCCGTTTCACCGCGTTTCTCACCGCCTTCGCCATCGCCCTGTCGGTGTGCCTGCTGCTGGCCGTGGAGCGCGTGCGCACCGAAGCGCGCACCAGTTTCGCCAGCACCATCAGCGGCACCGACCTGATCGTCGGCGCCCGTTCGGGGTCGGTGAACCTGCTGCTGTACTCGGTGTTCCGCATCGGCAACGCCACCAACAACATCCGCTGGGACAGCTTCCAGCACTATGCCCAGGACCCACGGGTCAAGTGGGCGATCCCGATCTCGCTGGGTGACTCGCACCGTGGCTACCGGGTGATGGGGACCACTACCGATTACTTCAGCCATTACCAGTACGGCCGCAAGCAGCATCTGCAACTGAGCCAGGGCCGTGAATTCGCCAGCGACCCGTTCGAAGTAGTGCTCGGCGCCGAAGTGGCCGACGCACTGCATTACAAACTCGGCGACAAGCTGGTACTGGCGCACGGTGTCGCCGCGATCAGCCTGGTCAAGCACGACGACAAACCGTTCACCGTGGTCGGCGTGCTCAAACGCACCGGCACTCCGGTCGACCGCACCCTGCACATCAGCCTCGGCGGCATGGAGGCCATCCACATCGACTGGCACAACGGCGTGCCCGCCCGTGGTGCCGGGCGCATCAGCGCCGAACAAGCACGGACCATGGATCTGCAACCGGCAGCCATCACCGCGTTCATGCTCGGCCTGAACAACAAGATCGCCACCTTCAGCCTGCAGCGTGAGATCAACGAGTACCGCAACGAGCCGCTGCTGGCGATCCTGCCAGGGGTGGCCTTGCAGGAGCTGTGGAGCTTGATGGGCACCGCCGAACAGGCGTTGTTCGTGGTGTCGTTGTTCGTGGTGCTGACCGGCCTGATCGGCATGCTCACGGCGATTCTCACCAGCCTCAACGAGCGCCGCCGGGAGATGGCGATCCTGCGTTCGGTGGGCGCACGGCCATGGCATATCGCCGGGCTGCTGGTACTTGAAGCATTGGCACTGGCGGTGACGGGCATCGCGGCCGGGCTTGGCTTGCTGTACGCGGGCATCGCCCTGGCCCAGGGCTACGTTCAGGCCAACTACGGGCTGTACCTGCCCCTGGCCTTGCCCAGCGCACATGAATGGACGCTGCTGGCTATCATCCTTGGCGCAGCGCTGCTGATGGGCAGCGTACCGGCCTGGCGCGCCTATCGGCAGTCGCTGGCCGACGGCCTGTCCATTCATCTCTGAGAGGCATCATGCTCCGCGTACTGTTGATATCGATCCTGTTCCTCGCCGCCCCTGTGTGGGCGGACGAGGTGCGCGAGCTGGACTGGCCTGCGCTGATCCCTGAAGGTGCGCCGGTCATCCCGCCACAACTTACACCGCTGCACGACATGTCGCAGCTGAGCGATGCGCTGTCGGCTGAATCGGCCCCTCCAGCACGCCAACAAGGGCCCGACGCCCCGGTGGTGAAAAGCCTCGATGGCGAGCAAGTCAAGATCCCAGGCTACATCGTGCCGCTGGAGGTGAGCGAAGAAGGGCGCACGACGGAATTCTTGCTGGTGCCTTACTACGGCGCCTGCATCCATGTGCCCCCCCCTCCGTCGAACCAGATCGTGCATATCTTCAGCGAAATGGGTGTGCGCGTGGAGGACCTCTACCAGCCCTACTGGATCGAGGGAAAGATGCAGGTTAGAGCCTCCAGCAGCGAATTGGCCGACGCCGGATACCAGATGGAGGCGGAGAAAATATACGCTTATGTGCTCAAGTGAGAACTGTTTCGAATTTGTGACGATGCTTCGTTGAGCTGGGTCAAACTTTCGTCTTGGACGCATCCGTACCATTGGACTACTCGATTACTCACGTCCTTTGGGAGCTTCCATGAACAAGTCCTTGCTCGGCGCCTCGCTTGTGGCCCTTGCGCTCGCCGCCCCTGTTGCCCACGCCCACCAGGCGGGTGATGTCATCGTCCGCGCCGGTGCCATCACCACGGCACCGAACGAAAACAGCGGCGACCTGAAATTCGACGGCAACAAGGTGTCGGGCACCAAGGCGACCCTGGACAGCGACACCCAGCTGGGCCTGACATTCGCCTACATGCTCACCGACCACATCGGCCTGGAGCTGCTGGCCGCGACCCCGTTCAAGCACAGCGTAGGCGTCAAAGGCCTGGGCGGCGGGCTGGACGGCAAACTGGCCGACATCAAACAGCTGCCACCGACCCTGTCCGTGCAGTACTACCCGATGGAGCCTAACTCCAAGTTCCAGCCCTATGCGGGCGTGGGCATCAACTACACCCTGTTCTTCGATGAAGACCTGACCAGCGAGCGCAAGCAACAGGGCTTCAGCAACCTCAAGCTGCAGGATTCGGTGGGTATCGCCGGCCAGTTGGGCATGGACTACATGATCACCGACAACCTGCTGGTGAACGCCTCGGTCTGGTACGTCGACATCGACACCAAGGCCAGCGTCAACGGCCCGACCGCTCTGGGCTACAGCAAGACCAAGGTCGACGTCGATGTCGACCCTTGGGTATACATGGTCGGCCTGGGCTACAAGTTCTGACCTGAACACGGCAGGGCGGCTTCGGTCGCCCTTTCCCGTTGCCCCCACGACCAGTACACCAGTGCCAGCGCACTGAGCACCATCCCCAGCGCACATACCGCAGTCCAGCCCCAGCGCGCATACGCCCAGCTTGCCAGCACCGCCCCCAAACCGCTGCCGATCGAGTAGCAGCACATGTAGGCGCCGATCAACCGGCTGGCCATCGCACCACGCCCCGCCAGCAACAGGCTCTGGTTGGTGACATGCACCGCCTGCACGGCGAAATCCAGCATCAGTACGCCCAGCACGAAGGCGGTCAGCGAGTGCCCGACGAAGGCGGTCGGCAGCCATGACAGCGTCAACAGGCCCAGCGCCAGGCCGGTGGTGCGCTCGCCCAGCCCTCGATCAGCCAGCCGCCCGGCCCGCGACGCTGCCAGGGTGCCGGCGATACCCGCCAGGCCGAACAGGCCAATCTCGGTATGGCTGAGCGCCAGCGGTGGCGCACTCAGGGGCAGCACCATGGCACTCCACAGCACGCTGAACGCAGCGAAGATCAGCAGGCCGAACAGCCCGCGCCGGCGCAACAGGCTGTCGTGTCGATACAAGGTGAACAACGAACCGATCAGTTGCCGGTAGCCGGGCCGTTGCACAGGTAACCGGCTTGCTGGCAGCCAGCGCCAGAGCACCACGGCCATCAGCATGAGCACAGCTGCCGCCACGAAGTACACGTTGCGCCATCCGGCCAGGTCCGCGAGCGCTCCGGAAACCAGACGCGCCAGCAGAATGCCCAGCACCACCCCACTGGTCACCGTGCCCACCGCCTGGCCCTGACTGGCCGGGCTGGCAAGGGTGGCGGCATGGGCGAGCATCACTTGCACCATGACTGCCATCAGCCCGACCAGGGCCAGCGCGGCCAGCAGCATCAGCCATTGCTGCGCCAGGCCAACGCCGATCAAGGCCAGGGCGGCAATCAGCAACTGCCCCAGCAGCAGGCTCTTGCGCTCGATCAGGTCGCCAAGTGGCACGATCAGGATCAGCCCAAGGGCATAACCTGCCTGGGTCGCGCCGACCACCCAACCGATCTGCTGCTGCGCCACGCCCAGGTCACTGGCTATCGATTCGAGCAAAGGTTGAGCGAAATAGACCGTGGCCACGGCCATGGCGCAGGTGGTGGCAAGTAACAGGGTTATCCAGCGATTCATCGGGCTGACTCCTTCGCACCTGGTTTCAAATTGAAACCACATGATGGATATTTAGCAAATGTGGTTTTAATCTGCAACCAGATGAACAACGCAGGTGCCGCCAATGCTCGATGACGTGAACGCTCAATGCCCCGTGGCCCGGGCACTGGAAGTGCTGGGTGACCGTTGGGCGCTGATGATCCTGCGCGATGCCTTCGATGGCCTGCGCCGTTTCAGCGAGTTCCAGAAAAACTTGGGGCTGGCGAAGAACATCCTGGCGTCGCGGCTGAAGCTGCTGGTGGAGAGTGGGCTGTTGGCGTTGCAGCCCGCGTCGGATGGCAGTGCCTACAAGGAATATGTGCTGACCGAGAAAGGGCGCTCGGTGTTTCCGATCGTGGTGGGGTTGCGCCAGTGGGGGGAGCGCTTTCTGTTCGAGGCGGGGGAAGCGCGGTCGGAACTGGTGGACAGTGCCAAGGGGCGGCCAGTCGGGGCTCTGCAGGTGCGATCCGAGGATGGCAGGCTTCTCGCGGCGGAAGATTGCCTACGCAGGGTTGTTCGGCATACCTGAACCCTGTGGGAGCCGCGCTTGCCGGCGATGGGCCGCGAAG